>CAZHGM010000005.1:30794-38122 GCA_964532145.1 uncultured Candidatus Saccharibacteria bacterium
TGTAAAAGGGGGCATCACGGCACATGGATCAAGCAACACCAACACCCGTATCAACACCAAAGAGATCATTATACAAAGGCGTAATACCGTTCGTGATTGTCGGGTCACTCGCGAGTGGCTTTGTCGGCGCTAGTGCCTACGAAGCTATCCGGGGAAAGCTGCTTCCCGCCACATCAACCGTCTCTGAACGCCGCGCTCAGGTAATTGCCGAGGGTGAGGTCGTCACTGACGTTGCTAAAAAAGTTTCGCCAAGTGTTGTCTCTATCGTCGTAAAATCATCTCAGTCCGATCCGTATTTTGGGTCAACCTATCAGGAGGGGGCTGGTACGGGCATTATTATTAGTAAAGACGGCTATATTTTGACAAACAAACATGTTGTCGGTGATAACGTGACTCATGTCCAAGTGGTGACAACAGATGGGAAAACCTACGATGATGTGAAGGTGATAGGCCGTGATCCAGTGAATGACCTAGCATTTTTAAAGATATCTGACGTAAGTGATTTGACCCCAGCTATTTTGGGCGACTCATCCAAGCTTGTTGTGGGGAGTAAGGTTGTTGCTATTGGCAATGCGCTTGGTGAATTTCAAACGACTGTAACCTCAGGTATCATTTCCGGGGTGAACCGTTCAGTAACAGCTGGTGACGAGACATCATACGAGAATCTATCTAACCTCATTCAGACTGATGCGGCAATTAACCCCGGTAACTCGGGCGGACCGCTCGTCAATATTACGGGGGAGGTTATCGGTATCAATACAGCAGTTAGCCAGGGCGCCGAAGGAATTGGGTTCGCTATCCCGATAAACGAGGCAAAAGGCCTCATTAAGGGCGTCTTGGAAAAAGGCACTATCGAACGGTCCTACCTAGGGGTTCGCTATGTGTCGCTTACGCAGGAAGTTGCGAAGCGCTATAACCTCAAGGTAACACAAGGCGCATATATTACCCCGAGTGACAGCGGAGTGGCAATTGCTGCTGGTAGCCCAGCAGAGAAAGCGGGGCTGCGGGAGGGTGATGTCATCACGAAAGTAAACGGTGTTTCGCTCAGCCAATCAACCTCACTAGTCAGCCAGCTGTCGCAGTTTGCTCCCGGCGACAAAGTAACGCTAACAATCCTGCGTGGCAGCGAGCAGGAGATCCAAGTAATACTCGGCAAATATCAATAGGCCAAAAGAGACGGAAGCTCTGGATTATCGTATGACGGCAGGATTCCGTTGAAGAACAATGATATACTCCTGAATGTCATAAACTTTGAATCCAAAATTGTGTGCGTAGGCTGCAATGTCAGCATGTTGGCAGGGGTCTGCTTCGAGCAGCAGATAGCCGTTTTGTGTTAAGCACCTCTGTGATTGCTGAATACATTTTTTGATCAAAGCCAGACCGCCATCGTCAGCAATGATCGCGAGGGCAGGCTCATGATCAGTTTCCGGCGATCGCTGCCATGAGGTATCAACGTAAGGTAAGTTCGCCGTAATAAGGTCGATAATAGGGAGCGTATGATTCATTTCTGCTTGCAACCAGAACGATAAGAGGTCGGAATGATAATACTGTATCTTTCGCAGGTGAAATCGTTCACGATTATTTCGTTTGGCCAGCATTAAAGCCTGCTTACTGACGTCGCAAAGAATAATATCCTCGATAGCTGGCATCTCCAGCTTAAGGGTGAGTCCGATGCAGCCGGAGCCGCATCCCACATCGACTACGTAGGCATGATCAGGTAATTTTATCTTTTTTGCGATCTCAATAATTTTCTCTGATTCCGGGCGAGGGATAAGTACGTCGGGCGTAACAGTAAACTCGCGCCCATAGAATTCTTTATGTCCAACGAGATAGGCAGTTGGCTCGTGTTGTTCACGACGAATGAGCAGTTTTTTCACCCGGGAGAGTGATGCTGTATCTATAATTTCATCCCCATGTGCAATCAGCCATGTCCTGTTTATGTCTAGTACATGAGCTAGTAGCACCTCTGCGTCAAGTTGTGCCGAGGAAATATCATGGCTTGCCAGTGTTGAGGCGGCTTGGGCAAGCCATTCGCGAATCGACAGGTCGCTAGCGTTTAACTTGTGTAGACGAGTGACGCTAATATTAGGCCTTGGCGCCTTGGGCTTTGAGTTCGCGTTCATATGCCTGCAATCGTTCGATAAGATCATCAATGTCACCGTTCATGGCAGCAGGGATGTTTGAGCGGGAATACCCGATACGGTGGTCGGTGATGCGGTCTTGTGGGAAATTATAGGTGCGAATTTTTTCACTGCGGTCACCAGAACCGATGAGGTTGCGACGTTCGGCGGACAGTTTGGCATTTTCTTCATCAGTCTTCAGCTGTAGCAGGCGAGACCTGAGCACGCTCATGGCCTTAAGTTTATTTTTGAGCTGAGATTTTTCGTCTTGGTTCGTAACGACAAGGCCGCTTGGGATATGCGTGATGCGTACAGCTGAGTCGGTTGTATTAACTGACTGTCCGCCGTGACCGCTGGCACGGTAGATGTCGATACGCAGATCCGAATCTTTGATCTCAATGTCGGTTTCTTCAGCCTCAGGCAGTACCGCGACAGTGACGGTCGAGGTGTGGATTCGTCCCTGAGACTCAGTAACAGGGACGCGTTGGACGCGGTGGACGCCCGACTCGAACTTGAGGCTGGCGTACGGCATATCGCCGCGGATTTCGACAACAGCTTCCTTGTAGCCGCCGGATTCGTTCGCGGATTCGCCCATCATTTCGGTTTTGAACCCATGTGTTTCGCACCAGCGTAAGTACATGCGGAGTAGCTCTGCCGCAAACAGACTGGCCTCGTCGCCGCCTGCGCCAGCGCGAATTTCCATGATGACGTTTTTTTCGTCATTCGGTTCCTGTGGCGTGAGCATGACGAATAGTTTCTCATCGAGCTTCGTTAGCTCTGCTTCAAGCTCGGAAAGCTCTTGCTTGGCAAGTTCGGCCAGTTCATCACCTGCGCCGGACAGTTCTTTCGCCTCGGCAATCTGTTTTTTAAGTGCCTCCTGGCGCTCAGCAGCAGCGATTAGTTCATTGAGTTCGATTAACCGACGATTTTTCTTAGCGTAATCAGGATCCGAAAATGCATCAGGTCGCGACAAGAAATCCGTCAATGTAGACTTTTCGTTCTGTAGCTCTTCGATATTGAGCGAAATGAGACGCATACCGATATTGATTATACTATATTTACAGAGGTAATTACTAGATAGGTAGACTACAACAATATTGACTTTTTAGCATAAGTATGATATTTTTAAATATATGTCAAATACAGAAACAAAAACAGATACCGGTAACCATATACAACTAAAACCATCAGATGAAATATGGATGGCTGGTCTTATGTCTGAGCCATCTAGGTTAGATCTGTCGCCAGAGAGGTTAGCGGAAATTAAAAACACGAAGAAGTATTACGTGCGCGTCAAGAATTTTTTGAAGGTGTTCTAGGCTGGAACAAAGACAACGAGAACCCGATGTCACGTGCCTATAAGGTTATTGGGAATATCAATACACCAGATCGTTTACTAATGCCCTCGTCGGTGATAGCAATGGCGCGTCAATGTGATGCGTATGGGCTGGATATACGAAAAATCGCTAGATATGCGCCTACGGCCCTGGCACATGACCCAGCAAAGATTCGTATGGCGTATGATCATTTATATGATCTAGGGCTTGATTCCCAGTATGTAATTAATGCTCAGCCGTCTGTGCTTGCTAGTAGGGTAGAAAAGTTTGATAATCGCATGGCTGATATACAAGACCTAGGATTGGACCCCATAAAAATTATCAATACAACGCCGTCTGTACTTGCGTACTCTAAGCAAGGCCTTACAGAAAAAGTAAATGCCCTTACTCATCTGGGTATTAACGCTCCTAAAATAATAGAGGCATTTCCTGGGGTCCTTAGTTTTAATCCAAGATCATTCAGTAATAAAATATACGCCCTCATGAGGTATGGGTACGTAGGTGAAGACAATCAATTCCCAGATGACGATCCAACATTCTTGAAAAAATTTTGTATTATACCTAACGAATCATTATTACTTTACCTCGATTGGGCTGATTCTCAAGGTATTAAAGCGCATGATGTGAGATTTTTGCCTGATCGCGCGGCTAAATATATGGAAGAGCTGGGTGCAAAAACTGGTGTTACGAGAAAAGAGCTATTTAAGGATCGTTATATGCGCGGTCTACCTGCAAAAATGGGCTATATTGCGACACTTCAGGCTTCGCGTTCAGGCTTGATTAAGGAGCACGAATGGCCGCATCAAACATTTCCAAGAACGAAGAACAACATGGTTATGCTTTCTTAGATAAATGAGCGTGATTGATGCTGTTTTTCTTCGGCTGATTCGACTTTAGGGTTTTTCAGCTTTGACGGTTTTGCGGGTGGCAGCTTTTTTGGCTTTGCTAGCCATTTGTTCACGGCGCTTGGCTGCGGCTTCGGCGCGGGCTTTGAAGCGGTCGACGCGGCCCTCGGTGTCGATAATCTTTTCCTCGCCAGTAAAGTATGGGTGGCTAGCGCTTGAGATGTGGAGTTTGACGAGAGGGTACTCGTTGCCGTCTTCCCATTTAATAGTGTCATTGGTTGTGGCTGTGCTCTGCGTCAAAAACGCAAAACCAGCTGCATCATCCTGGAACACAACAGGACGGTAGTCAGTAGGGTGTAAATCTTTTTTCATAGTCAAGGGAAGATTATATCTATTTTTGCTTGCATTGTCTAGAGATGAAGTAGTAAAATAAGGAAAATTGTAAAAACAAATATGCCAAACGAATTCGAAAAAGAACCATCTCCTGTTGCGCCTGGAACGTCAGGCGAGGTAGGGCGTGGTATTGAAGATAGGGCAGCCGATAGAGTTGCTCAAGCAGGTGATGTACTAGCGATGATTGAAAATGAGCCACGAGCAGTTGAAAGTCTCGTCAATGATGCAAACAAAGGGTATGAAGCTGGTATTGTTGGGCCAGATGATACCGCTGCAGCAGATTTGGTCGGCGAATTATATGTTGTTGAGCCCGGGGCAGATATTAGTGATGTGGCACGCGAGTTGCATGGTGCGGCCAGCGGACCACTTGGAGAGTCTCTCGGGTATCTCGCAGAAGTAGCCCCCGAGACAGCTAAGCTTGTCATGGATGAGATTGACGCAGTAGTTAGCGAGCATGGTCTACGTGGCGGTGTGGATATAGTAGAGCCGCCATCTGCACAGGAGCGAGCGGAATTACTGGCAGAAAAGATGGGTGGAGATGTTAGCCCTGATGTATTACATCAAATAGCAGAGCGTATCAAGAGAGCATCTGGTGAAGCGCCTTTGCTTGGTCGAAACTATACTCAAAACATTCTCAATGCTACGGGTGACGATTACGAATTAAAACTTCGTCAAATAATTGAGTTTGCTCGTCGTGATAAAACAGGCCAAGAGACATTATCGTTTGATGCCGCCGAGATTTTACTGGGGAATATTGATAAAGATGCCCTGAACAAAAAGAAACAAGAAAGTGGCGTAGGCGATGAGCTTTGTTATCTTGCTGGTATTCAAGCTGAATCAGAGGTGGATTTTGGAAATCAAAGCAATGTACGAGCACATTGTAAAGCATTACGCGTACTTGAAGCGGCTACGGACACATTACCTATCGCGTGGCTAAAAATGCTGCGCGAAGGTACAGGTGGTGATATTCCCGAGGAAGTGAAACGCTATGTCGCGAAACCAGAGTTTATACATTTGGCCTTAGAAGATGTTAAACATAGATTTGATAGTGAGGAGAACTTCCGAGCGTGCTTTAGCGAGAAAGGCGGTACGGTTGCGGAGCGAAAGAAAAAGCAGCGTGAAGTAATGGAGACGATTAATGGTGCACTTGAGGCTTTGATGGAAGATAGTGATGAATCCCGCCGGCTGCTGCAAATCTTTAAGTATGGTGATATAAAAACATATGGCTTTGATAGCGATATAGATGAATCAACAGGGGAAAAAACATCTGCCTTGAATGAGAGAGGATGGCACACGGTAACAAAGTATATCGACAACGCTGCGGTACTTGGTAGCGATCGTTTGGTCGCTTTGAACAAAGAACTCGGTGTAGTTAATTTCGGCAGTTATAGCTTGGCCACATTAGAGACCCAAGAGGATATATTACACAATCCACAAAACCACAAAAATATATCCCTTTTTGTGCGTGGGGTAGATGGTGATCATAATAATTTCGGAAGTGCACTCAGTCGCCAGATGGAGTTCAAAGATACTTTGATATATGAAATCAGAGACGAAAAAGACCTTGAATCTTTGGATCGAAAGGTGGCGTCATTAAGAGTGAGCGTTACTAAGCTAAGTCTTTTGGGACATGGCGATGAAAAGGGTATTGCTTTATCGAATACCTGTTTGATGAAGCGAGACACAGAGGCATTGTCGAAAATGACAGGATTGCATCGACTCATTAATCGAATCCGTCCGGATCCGTTTGGTAATAAGAATGTTCTGCTACTTTCATGCTCGCAAGGAGTAAAGTATGATCAGCATGGCAGCATGGCAGAGATATTATCACGAGTAGCTGATAGCGATATTACAGTTGAGGCTGCGCCTGGTGTAATGTATGCGTATCGTGGAAAAGACAGCGGCGAGGTAAAAGTCGTAGTCCATCCGTATTATGAAGTTGTGCAGTTACTTAAAAAGTATGATCGATATCCTGGAGTAAAGCGTTTAATCAAGCGGCTTGATGATATTGACCGCAGGAGAGCAGGCTCGCTCAGGGTAAGTAAAAATGCTACGCAGAAGAATATGAGCGGTAATGTAAGGATTGGAGCATAAGCATGCGTGTTCATGTAGCGGAACAAAGTGTGGATGGAGAGATGATTGACTACGATGGATTATATCAACAGGCACGCGCTGATGTTTTAAGCACATGCCGGCAAGTTCTTGATGGTGACACTGGCGAATGGGAGGGGAGGTCATTGAGCGGTAAAGAAGGATGTAGCGTTCTGGTTGATGCAGGCGCAATCATTGTTATCGAAGGGTCTAAGAAGGGAGAAGATAATGCATGGCTCATTGTCATCGAGGGTGATGAAGAGATAGCACGATTGGTAGTTGATGAGCACGCCCATACACGTAAACCCGTGGAACTTCCCAATCCTCCGCAAGAGGCTCTTAGCGACATGAAAAGAATATTGGATGTACTGTATGGTATGCAACATGAAGAAGGGACTTTGCAGGATTCCTTCTCTTGATGCAGAACATCTGAGGTGTTATAATATTTTGGTATTAATCTTAACGAAGCAACGCGGGCAGTATCCTCCTACGGGAAGCTCGCGCGAAGGGAGAAGGATATCATGGCTGTAAAAGTCGATATC
>CAZHGM010000006.1:0-32819 GCA_964532145.1 uncultured Candidatus Saccharibacteria bacterium
CAGCAGTCTGGCCTTTTTGGACAAGGTCGGCTATCAAAATGTCATCCCGGTATACTTCTGTTCCGACCGGTACGGTTACGACCATATCCTCACCATTGCGGCCATGTTTCTGACGCTTGCCGCCAGCCTGACCATCCTGGGCTTTGACCTCAGGTTTATACCGAAAATCAATCAAAGTGTTTTTACGCTCGTCGGCCTCAAAAATCACATTGCCCCCACGGCCGCCATCACCACCATCCGGGCCACCTTTGTCAACATACTTCTCATGACGAAAACTAACGGTACCGTTACCGCCGCGACCTGCTTTTACAGAAATAAGAGCGCTATCAACAAACATATCTGTTATATCGTAGCATTTTTGACATTTTATTACAAATTTGCTATAATATATTGATTATTGGTTAAAGCAAAATTCTACGCTACGCAGTCTTTCCCTGTAAATTGCAGAATGAGCTGTGCAAAAGGCACTCCCAAGGAGTACTTCAGAAGAAAAACCATCAAGAAGCCGGAGGGGTCAATTTCTAGTGAATGTAGTTGTAGCGAGCCGCTTGCCCCGCATCGAGCGTACGAGATGACTTCACGTTCCAGCCAGCATAGTTCATTTCAGAGACAGTCACACTGCCATCTGCGCCAACGCTCTCGACAACCGCAACGTGACCGTAGCCACCTGCGCTATAGCTGTCTTGCATGACTGCTCCGACTTCAGGCACGTTATCAACTCTAAAACCGCTGCCGCGCGCCATGTAGGCCCATGATGAGGCATTGCCCCAGAAACTTCCCACCGGACGCCCGAGCTCGGCGCGTCGGTTGTAGGCATACCATGTACAGTAACCATAGTCATAACGGTTTCCAACGGCAGCTGCACTGGCGTAATACGATGTACCGACAGGGTTAGTCGTGCGTGGAGTTGCCGCAACTGTCGACGTCTGGCGAATTGACTCCGGGCGTTCGTTATCGGGCAAAACGCCATCAGGCAGAATAATTTTCGACCCCGGTGTAACACCGGTCGTCTCAAGGTCGTTGTAAGTCAAAATTCTTTCTTTGGCCGTACCATATTTACTAGCAATCGATTCAACTGAATCGCCGCTTTTTACCGTATATACGACCCCATTCACACTAGGAATCTGTAGTTTAGTGCCCGTAGCAAGCGAATCATTAATCATGCCATTCGCCCATTTAATGGTTTGCGCGGAGAGTCCGAATCGAGCCGCCACTGATTGTGCCGTGTCGCCAGCAACAGTGGTATATTCAATCACACCGCGGGTACCAGTACCCGACTGAACAATCTGCGGCTTTGAAAGTACGGTGTCACTCACCTGTGACAGCTCACTTTTGGCACCAAGTGAAATCGATAGGTTAGAGACATTGGTCGCAACGGATAGATTAGCGACCTGGGCAGTATCTGCGGCAAGCTGTGCTGCTTGGAGTTGGTCTACTGAGGGGTTGTCAAGCTCCATGCTAGTGGTGGTAACTTGAGATGCAACTTGCTGTTCAATCGGTGATTGATACCCAACTGAGACGACACTTGCAATCAACGCAACAAGTGTTGCGTAAATGGTAAACGTCGTAATAGTACGTAATCGTCGCTGACGCGAGCGTTTCGTAGGCTGAGTGATATCAGGTGACCCTGAGTTCGAAGCGTTAATTGCGTTCTCCATGATAGCTGTTGCCAGATATCACTACCGATACTCTGTCTTACCCCGTAAGAAAACGGGCAGGATATGCGTCGACCTTAGTTCGCAGTGGATTAGTTTCTATTAACTTTGTTCGTTTTATATCCGTGCGACATTTGTCGGTAGGCCACTGTCATAAGCGTGCTCCACCCGGGATTTGACTCCGGCAGCCCTGCCAGTGAACACTACTAATTATACGAAATATTGAAATTTGAGTCAATAGATTTTTTAATATAATTATTGACAGAGTGTTTTGCAGTATTTTGCAACGTTGTCGAGGTGTTCCGCCTCTGTTTTCGCAAAGTACGTCTTGCCATCATCACCCGCCACAAAATACAGATAATCACCGCTGGCAGGATTAGCAACTGCTTCAAGTGCCTGAATTGCAAAATTAGCAATCGGCCCCGGTGGTAAACCGGCATGTTTACGCGTATTATAAGGCGAATCATCATTAACAGTAGGGGCTCGGTCTTCAAGCTTTGCGGCATAGAGGAACGTCACGTCTGATCCCAGAACGATATTTTCTTTGAGACGCTTGAGAAACACTTGTGCGACCTGGCGCTGATCATCAAAATGATTAACTTCTTTCTGCACAATTGAGGCAAGAATGATACCGTCGCGCAGACTAAGACCCTGTTGTTTCAGCTTATCCTCTAGCCCACGTTTTTTGATCTGATTATTAAGCTCGTCGATGCTCATTCGCACGGCTGTATCCAGGTTGTTGTTTGCCATGATTTTGTATGTTTCTGGATACAAATAGCCCTCAAAGTTTCCATTGTTGCCAACCAGGACAGGAGAACTAACATTTGTGTGGAATGCCTTGGCAATCTCTTGCGCCGAAAATCCCTGTTGCGCTAAACTGCCTTTGACATTCGAATCAGCCAGTTCTTTCAGGGTAAGTCCTGGTAGTACCGTAACATTCACTTCGTCGGTTTTACCAGATGAAATGTGTTCGACAATCTCTGAAACAGATTGAGATTGTTTGAGAATATAGCCACCGGCTTGCAATCGAGAATTATTCCCTGTCAGCTTTGTATAGAGCTGGAATATAGAGGCATTCCGGATCAGCTTGGCTTCCTCAAGGGCACGTCCAATAGTGCCAGCCGACTGCCCTTCACTGATAATAAATCGATGCTGTTGATTTGATCCGGCATCTACAGGACTGAGAGACTGAATAGCATATGTCGCTCCTCCCGTCATAATTACCACCGTTATCGCCATAATGAGCATGGCAATCTTCGGCCAACGGCGATGGGGCTTGATCTCCATCACTTTGTAATTGCGATCAACGGGCGGCAAGGCTTCAGACCTCATAATCGCTCCAAATAATCATGCAGTATCAGTGCAGCTGATTCTGCATCGATGTCGCTTTTAGTATATGGCCTTCCGCGTGATCGTAATATCTCCTCAGCCCTTACAGAGGTCAATGACTCATCCTGGTACACGGTTGGCGTAACAATAGCTTGATTGATCTGACCGACAAATGATGTTACCTTTGCGGTCTGCTCCGTTGGCTCGCCAGAAAGATTGCGCGGATATCCCACAACTATGCGGTCAATGCCCTCATATGTCACCAACTCGGCAATTTGTTCTAGAATCTGGTCGGTGACATCAATCGTCGGGAGCAGCCGGGGAATCTTCGTTTTATCATCGGCAATCGCCATACCAATACGTTTGTCACCGACGTCGAGCGCCAATACAGTGGTACTATCCATGGTACCCCACCCCATGAATGGTGATGATATCAATTATTTGCATTCTGAATTTGGAATTTAATGGTGATTTTATCGGCCGACGGAGCGGTTGAAACCCAGAACGGTGAGAATGAGACTTTGACATCATTTATGCCATCATACGTTTTGACATGCGCTATTATTTCTCCCTCACGCTTACCGCTCAACTGGCTGGCAAGTTTGGCCGTATCAATTGATGGACCGACATAGCCGGTCGTCTGCAGAGTCAGTTTGTACGAATTACCATCTTTAGCGACATTTGAGAAACGAACACTGCCGGAGCCTTTGTCGTATATGCTTTGGTTCGGAATGCCAGCTAGTTGTTTCTGGAGATCTTTCTCGAGAATCGCCGACACATCGGTTTTTTTCAGGCCAAGCAGTGTGTACTTGGTCTCTAGACTAATTTTGGCGGTCGAAGCCTCTTCACCAACAGCCGGTACAACATTCGGGTTACCGGGAGTGCTAACAAAGCTTTCGTTCACAATGATAATGTCTGCCCCAAATTGTTTTTTCAGGTCCTCTTTAACAACATTGGCATCTTGCGAGGCAAGTTTTTCGCGGGCAATCGCCGCATCTTGCTCACTTACGACAGTAACCGTTTTATCAGTTCCGCCACCAGTTGGCCCAGTGAAGCTAGCTGATACTCCAGATGGCGAGCCATCAAGTGATCCGCTAGCAGCATTATATTTCGTGCCTGATTCAGCCGCTGTCACCGACCCAGACGCACTTCCGGGACAAGCAGTCGGAAAACAACCGGGGCCAATACTACTCGCTGGAACAGTTACAGCTGCATTTGTTACAAACACCAGCCCGCCGCTTGATTCAAGCTCGGTTCCTGCCGGTACGGTTGTTGATGACATCGACTGCTGTGAGAATTTAACTGTCCCTTTAGCCTTTTCACCAACATCTTTTTTGCCGGTTGCCTGGAAATCAACACTTGCAGTTTTGGCGATTTCTTTGACGTCGCCAGCCAATGTACCGTTTTCTGCGTCCAGCGATCCGCCAGGCATCGCGGTTAGGGACTTATTAACAGCATACGGTGTTGTTTTGGCGGTTATGGTGACGACGGCATGCGGAGCCCAGACAAAAGCCCATACTAAGAATAGTAGTAGCGCCAAGCCGCCAGCAATGATAAGGGCTAGACGGTTGCGAAATGCATCGAAATTCGGAATAGACGCGCCCGATGCAGACCGTCGTTTCGCTTCAGTAAGCACCGGTGGTGCGGCGACAGCACCGTTGTCTTTTGATTTGTCATTTTTGGACATGGCAACGCCATTGGCTTCAGCAGGTTCGGGCATTTCTTCCCCATCAATGACTTCTTCGTCATCGACGCTCAGCGCCGTAACTTCAGGCATTTCCGGCTTGCTCTGCAAATTACGCGCTACAGGGATGGAAGCGCCGGCCGCTAATGCGGTCAGGGCATGATCATTCGTAATCATTACCACACGCTTGTCTACACCCTCTGCTGCACGCTGTAATAATTTCAAATTAACAACACTCTGCAAAACACCAATTCGTTTCGGCGGTACGAGCGCGACAATAGGCGCGCTGGCGTGTTTTACTTTATCTATAATAGACGTGATATCGTCTTCAATATCAACGTATATCACATCTTTTTTGGGATTTGACGAAGCAGCACTCATATTCGTAGCATTCTATTTAATTTTTCTTTGACAGTATCCCCATCGGAACTACCAACCATTGTATCATAGCCAACACGTAGTAATCCCATCGCCGTTATAAACGTATGGTCGCGCGCATCGTTTGTGGTATCAGTGATACCGACAACTTCGCTTGGCTTAATCAGCTGCACCGTCGGTTTTTTGGTAAACGGCAGTGATTTGTGCCAATCATCAGTCGAAAGCATATGGACCAGTTTCTTGAGGCTAGCACCGCCGCCGCACAGTAAAATTCTGGCTGGCAAATGGTCGACCGAATCAAATTCGCTCAACGCTAACTCGACGCCGCCGATCCAGACATCCAATGTCTTATTGACAGATATGTCGAGCTGTTTAGCGACCGATGATTTCAAGTTAGGCTCGTCGATATTGACCTTTAATTTTTCTGCATCTTCGTAACTGAGATCCATATCAGCCGCAATAGTCCGGGTAAAGCTTCTGCCACCGATACCAAACATTTTAGTACCTTCGACTCCGCCGTCATTGACGACCGCAATATCTGTTGTACCGCCGCCGACATCAACTAAAATTGCCGTGAACGTACTACTGGCGTCAGTGCCCAGTACGCTGCGACTCACTGCGAACGGCTCAGCTGCGACAGCCATTAACTCCAAATCAAGCTCAGACGCAACCCGCTCCAGCGCGCCAATATGCACCATTGGTGCAAAGGCGGTGTATATCTGTATTGCGATATCTTTGCCCTGAAAACCAATCGGGTTGCTCACCCGATAGCCATCGATATGGATGCTGACAATGGCGGAATTCACTAGCTTCACCTCAACGTCAGGGTTACCAGTTTCAAACCCGATTTGCTTTTGGGCTTTATCTTGGGCTCGCTCCTGGACACGTTCAATAATAAGCTCCATTTCGCTAACATCCAGCGGCCTGTCCGGCTGCGGGCGTTTGTAGCGGATCGTCTGTGTCAGGCCTTTAACCAGTTCGCCGGCAATCCCGATCACCGCACGTTTGCCCTGAACGCCAGCCTGATCCTCGGCCGCGGAAAGTGCCGCCTCGCAGTTGCGGACAACGCCGCCGATATCCGCGATAGCCCCGCCGTGCATGTCATCGACAGACTGGCGGGCGCGTCCGACACCGATAATTTCAATATCATCGCCATTAATCCGAGCGATCAATGCTTTGACGAATTCCGTCCCGATATCAAGACCGACTATAAGATTGTCGCCGCTTTTGTTTTTGGCTGGCAACGACGGCAGTTTACTCTTCAATTTTTTTAAATCCATTTGTAATAATTATACAACAATCACGCTTATGGCGACAAAGATTATTCTTTGATGTGAGCTGTTGTACTTATATGTATATCTCACAAGATTACTATTTAGACTTGATCCGTAGGTCAATAATTACAAACATTTATAGTGCTCCCCCATAACAACTCGAAGAAGCACTGTTTCAGTAGCATTATCAAAAACAGCTCAGCATCTAGATAAAAGATACGGCAGTCCTGACTGACGCGCTCTGTTAACTATAAGATCACTTTTGTGTGACTACCCTAAAACCGCTTTAATGCGGCGGATTCCAGCGCTCGACGCCTCTTCTTTGATAATCTTAAAAGTCTTACCGTCGGCGATAAGTTCCTGAGTGTGATCGACATGAGGGCCACCACAGATTTCGAAGCTAAACGGACGTTCACTTGGTTCAGCCTGTGGGTCTTTCATGCTATAGACCTTAACGGTATCACCATACCGGTCGCCAAACTGACCAAGTGCGCCAAGCGAACCCGTTGCTTCACTTGTGGGATATTCGGCATAACTAACCTGCAAATCTTTTGCTATCTCGCGGTTAACAATCGCCTCGACTTGATCAAGCTGTTCACGTGTGACTTTTTCAGGATGAGAAAAATCAAAACGGAGGCGTTCTTCCGTGATGCTACTGCCTCGTTGCACGACATGATCACCAAGTACATCGCGAAGTGCTTGATACATCAGGTGCGTGGCGGTGTGATATTTACGATGCTGCAAACTTTGGCCACCAAGACCGCCTTTAAATACTCCCTTAGCGGCAGTCTGCGAACGCTGTCGTTGCTCTTGCATATAGTTATCAAATTGCGCCCGCCAATCATCTGGCAAAGTAATTCCCTGTTTGTCGGCCTCTTCTACCGACAGCTCAACCGGAAATCCATAGGTATCATACAGCGTAAACAATTCACGGCCCGTCACGCTGTCAGAAGCAAACTTTTGCATTTGCTTAATACCGTTTCGCAGTGTCTGTCGGAAGACTTTTTCTTCCTTTACAAGTACCGCCACTACTTCATCTCGTTTTTCGGCCACTTCCGGAAAATCATCATGATAGAGATTCGCGATGACCGGCACGACTTCTGAGAGGAAGTTCTGTTCGATACCGAGATCGAAACTATAGCGGATAGCACGGCGCAGCAGACGACGCATCACATAGCCCTGCTCTTTATTACTAGGGGTAATACCGTCAACGGCTAGAAACGTCGCACCGCGCAAATGGTCGGCGATCACACGCATGGCATTAGTGTGTGCCTCATACGTTTTACCACTGAGCTGCTCCAACTTCTCGATAATCGGCCACAATATACTGATGCGATAGACGTCCGGACTGTTTATTGCGGCAGCCGCAATCCGCTCCAGCCCCCCACCGTAATCAACATTTTGCTTGGGCAGTTTAGTAAAGCCGTCTTTGGTTTTGAGATACTCCATAAACACAGAATTACCGATCTCGATATACCGACCACAGTCACAGTTGAGATGGCACTTTTCACCGTATGATGTATCGTGCATTACGTCCGGAAATAGATAAAACATTTCGGTATCAGGACCACCAGGTTCACCCGGCGTCATCGTGCGCGGTGTCATGCCGTTTCTGGCCCACCAGTTCTTGTTGCCATAAAACGCAATTCGTTTGTCTTGACCGCCAATTTTTGCCCCATTTTCTTCAGAACCAATATCAATCATCTCGCTATCGAGCTCGGCCTGCGCAAATAATCCTGCCCATATATCGGCACTGGTCTGGTCGCGTGGGATGCCATTTTGCTCATCGCCGATAAAACATGTCACGTATATCCGCTTTGGATCAAGTCCAATCTCGCGTGTTAAAAATTCCCAGAACCATGGGATCTGCTTCTCCTTGAAATAATCCCCCAAACTCCAGTTACCGAGCATCTCGAAAAATGTCGTGTGACGATTATCCCCGACTTCCTCGATATCCTGAGCACGCACACAAGTCTGACTATCTACTAGGCGACTACCAGAAGGGTGTTCTTCGCCAAGCAGATACGGCATAAGCGGCTGCATGCCAGAGCCAGTAAACAGCGTCGTTGGGTCGTTATCAGGCACTAGTTTAGCGCGCGGAATAACCGCATGGCCGCGTGCGGCAAAAAAATCAAGATATTTCTGGCGGATTTCCTGGGCTGTCATTACAGCTAGTATAACAGATGCAAAAGATCACTTCTATTACAATGCCCTGATCGAGAATAATAAAACTGCCCTAACGTACGCTAGGGCAGTAAGGCGAGACATAGACGATAACTATCTAGTCGTCTTTGTCATCATCGTCATCGTCGTCATTTTGCATGTCGTCTTGCTTCGCCTGAGCGTAGCCTTTCATTTCATGCATTTTGTCATCGGCAGTATCCGCCAAATCTTTCGCTTTGTCTTTGGCGTCATCTGTCGCATTGCTCATTGATCGTTTTACATCGTCAAAGCTCATTCGTTTTATCCTCCTTATGTTGTAGGTTTATCATAAGTAATTCGCCACGATTAATCTGTGATCTGCACTACAAACCTATACCCCGTATACTAGATAATTATGGATAGCCACGAAACACACCCTCAAAGATATTATGTCGGGCGACGTGGGACGGTCCCGTGGATGAAACTGCGCGAACCCTGCCCAGAGATGCCACCAGTAGATAGATTGCGTCGTGCAGCTGCAGTACTTATGAATGCAGTCGTTGCTACCTGGAACGATAGTTTTTTCGACCCTACTGAAGGAGACTCCCCTGCACCAGACCGCCCCACTCGACGACGGTAAAGCCGCGACGCGTGAAGCTTTCCAGTTTTTGCTGCGGCAGAGTAATGGACTGATCATACCCATCCATATCGAGAAATACGCGCTTCACAGTATCGGGCCGAGGGACGACATAAAGCGGCGCGAGCATATCCATTTGTTTAGTTGTAAGCCAGGTGAGCCGAATATACGGTTTTGAAGGAATTTTATCAGTCCAGTATGTCATGAAGTCACTGATCTCTTTGTCATTTAAACCCTGTTCGGCCAGCTGGCTCTTGATCGTTTTCGCGGCATTTGCTCTCGTGACAACCGTGCCGCTTGTGATCGAGGGATATTCGCCGATACCTGTGCCTTCCCAAAATAATGAGTCATAGATAGTACCGCGATACGTTAGTTTGCCGCTTGGTTCTGCCCAGACGTTTCGCCAGCCACGGGGATCATACAACGGATCCGAAAGTGTGACATTCGCGCCAACCCGCACATCAACTGACTGGGATGTCGTCGGGTACAAATATACCACCGGCTTGGCACAGCCGCCGACCGGACCATATGCATCGCGAACATACACGAGGAGTTCGCCTTTGGCATTTTCCATCACCATCAGCGCGTGGTTTTCCCAGAATTCTGATTGGGTGACGGCTTTACCACTTACCGACTGGCTTTCGTCAAAAGCTTTCGTCGCAAGCGACGAGGTTCTGTTTTTTGGTTCATAGACAGTCCGGCCAGTATCGGTCTTGCCAATTGCGACGAGGTCGGCCATTTTCAGCACGTCAGTACGCGTTACTGCGGCCGACGTTCCACCGCAGCCGCGTGCAATGGCATGCATAGTATCATGCGTGCCATCACTTTTAAGCGCTGGTTTTTTATTATCAAAGACGTATTTTTCGAGTGATTCGGTATTTGGCATGTACTGCATACCAATGATAGTGTCTATCGGCGTATGGATTTCGTAACCGATATTTGTCAGTCCCGTATCGCTGTATTTTTTCTCAGTACGAAACAGTTTACTGCCGCCCAGATCCAGTACTTTCGTCTTGGTGACATCGTCTTGGGATTTATACAGCTGCGTATCAATGGCTGCATATTCCTGACGGCTCACTGACTCTTTGTTGCCGAGATCGATTTTGTCTGGCACACTCAGCGAGTCGTAGGTCGTGGTGGTATCGATAGTTGTCACCTTATTTGTGAGGACATTTTCTTTGAGCCAGCTTGTGGGGTCAACTTCGTATCTGCCAGTCGATTGCGGCTTGGCAATCAGTACAGCAGTCTCGCCGCGTTTTTCAAATAACAGATGGATCGTGCCCCCTATACCGATAAAATTTGGCACCTCGACGTGAACAATGCGATTGCCAGCACGCGAGCCAACTTCATAATACGTTGGCATATTCTGGCGCATCGTCTCATCTATTTTGGCAGCTTCCACTCCATTTTTGATATAAAATTCGCGGTCTTCGTTTTGTATCCATCCCTGAGATGACATATTTTTAGGGGTTGCCAGCCACGTTTCACCTGTCGTTGGCGTAATAAATTTCTTAAGCTGGGGGTCGGTTACGGCCACCGGCGTCGTAACCTCCTTCTTGTCCGCTGATTGCGTCGGAGTCGTCGTTCGGTTCAGCCACCAATACACGCCTGCTCCGGTCGCCGCCAGCAAGACGATGGCAAGCAGTATCCATAGCCATCTCTTTGATCGTTTTGGACCACTTGGGCCTCCTATTTCAATCGGCACAAACTCCGCACTGCTGTCGTTCCCACTCTCCATGTCTACCCCCCTATGGTTATTATTGGCCCGGAATGTTCTTTTTTATGTCGTCAAATTTCTGCGTCACTTCATCCACTTTATCGGCAATTGCATCAACCGCCCTGTCGTCGGCGTCACCAGGAATCATCTGTGTGATTTCACGCGCTTTTTTCGCCCCATCCTCTGCCATTTGACTCACTGTATCTGCCTGTCCAAACAACCCTTTTAGCCAATCAAACATATTCCTCCTTTTTTAGCTGTATCCATCATACGGCTATTGACGCGTTTAAACAATGATGCCACCGCCAAGCACTTCACTGCCCCGGTACAGTACCACAGACTGACCGGCGGTTGCGGCACGCTCTGCTTCATTCAAATGAAGAGTTGTGCCTCGTAGCGTTGCGGGCAGTAGCGTACCCCGATGGCGGAGACGGGCGAGTAGCGGTTCATTATCGCTAGGGGACTGGTTAATCCAGTGCATGTCATTAAGTGATAGTTCTGTCCTCCACATCGCGCCGTCGTTGAGATTACGGCTGACATATACGATATTTTTTTCCATATCTTTGCCGACTACATAGTACGGCAGCCCGCCGCCAAGCCCGAGCCCGTGCCGTTGGCCAATCGTATAGAACAACGCCCCATCATGATGGCCAATTGCTTTGTCGGTATCACGATCAACAACGTCCCCAGGGCTACTTTGCGCAAACTGGCTCAAGAATTCTTTGATGCCGACCGAGCCGACAAAACAAATGCCCTGACTGTCTTTTTTATGCGCTGTCACCAGGTCTTTTTGTTTCGCGATGAAACGCACCTCTGTTTTAGTAAGCCTCCCGAGCGGAAATAGGGTTTTCGCAAGCGCCTCGTTCGTGATGCGATAGAGGAAATATGTCTGGTCTTTTTTTTCGTCTTTGGCGCGCAGTAGACGAGCGCCATACGCGAACGTTATGGAATGGGGCGCTAGCTCTGCATCAACTTCAGAACCAAACGGAGAGGCGAGCCTGTCCTGAACGGCCGCATAATGCCCTGTTGCAATCATGTCTGCACCATCGCTAAGCGCCGTTTCTAAAAAAAGCTTGAACTTAACTTCTTGATTACACATGATATCAGGGTTGGGCGTGCGGCCAGCCTGGTATTCCCGGACCATATAATCCACGACGTGGTGTTTGTATTCATCCTGAAAATCATAGACCTTAAAAGGAATCCCGAGCTGTACTGCAATTCGTTTTGCATCAGCCAGATCTTCTGCCCAGGGACATTTCATCCCCGGCAGGTCACGTGTCCAGTTTTTCATATAGACACCAGTCACATCATAACCCTGCTCGACAAGCAGTGCGGCTGTAACTGATGAATCAACACCGCCGCTTAGCCCAACATATACTCTCATAGCCCCACTCCGGGCATAACATAAAACAATATTATTTTGACGATTTCACCACCCGCTAGCCACCAGCCCGTTGGCGTCGCCCACCACAATGATGACCACTGGTGGTCCTCTGAAACAGGATGTCGAAGCAGCGTCACATTAGGGTCGAGATATCGAGCAAACTCTAGGCTTGCCCGGCGTTCATGGTATGCGCTCGTAACAAGAATTACCCGTTTGATCCCTGCTTGGTCGATCATCCGGCTGGTATTACGCGCATTTTCAGCTGTCGTTTTGGCGTATTCATCAGTCGAAATAATTGATTCGCTTGCGCCGATACTAATTGCAAATTTTTTCATCGCCAGTGCATTTGATAATCCCGTTTCGTCAGCAGCCGCCCCCGAAAATATCAGTTTCGGTGCCCAGCCCGCCTTGTACAGTTGCACGCCTTCGGCCACTCTGGCATTTGTATCACCTCCACTCACAACAACAATTGCATCGGCCGCAGCACATGTTCCAACCACCGGCTTCACACAATTCGCAAGATCGTCCGGAGCAAGATAACGTGGTACGCCCCATATAACAGCAAGCATACTGGCAACACCAATCATGACAATGGCTCGTATCATGAGGAGTAACCTCGTTCCTGTGTAATAACAGCGGTAATTATGGCTGCAGCCCTGTCAATCTCATCCTCACTGCTCATTTTGCCAAGGCTAAAGCGCAGGCTTCCATCTGCCAGGCTATCGGTCATGCCAACCGCCTCGAGCACATGCGAACGGGTTCCTTTGTTGGCGGCGCACGCTGAGCCGGTCGCCGCCATAACGCCTCGTTCATCAAGCGCAAATACCCCACGCTCACCATCAAGACCCGGTACCGAAATATGTAAGATATGAGGGGATCGTTTCTTGAGGTGGCCGTTAATGATAACGTCCGGTATCGACTGCATGATCAACTGCTGCAATCTATCCCGCAGCTGTCGTATGCGCGCCACATCAGTTTTACGTTCGACTTGGGCGATTTCAAAAGCTGTTGCAGCACCAATTATCCCCGCGACGTTTTCCGTGCCGGAGCGAAGTCCGCTTTCCTGCCCCCCACCGTACACTACTGGTATAAGCTCAATCCCACCGCGCACCCACAGCACGCCAGTCTGTTTTGGCCCATAGCACTTACCTGCATTCATCGTCATCAGATCGACGCCAAGTCTGCTCACAGCACTATCAAGCAGCCCAACAGCCTGTGACGCATCGGTATGAAACCATAACACGCGCCTTTCACCTGCTGCCAATCGCCGCTGGCGCTCCGCTTCGATAACATCAGCAATAGCACGCAGCGGTTGCACCGTGCCGAGTTCATTGTTGACATACCCGATACTCACCAGTGTTGTCTCGGGTGTCAGGGCAGTCTCAACCGCCTCAGCCGATACGAGTCCTTGTGCGGAAACTGTCGTGAACACATGATCGAATTGCATGACAGTCTGCAGCACTGCTGGATGCTCAATTGGCGAGGTTACCACCTGCCCCCCTGCGCCGTTAAGAATCCCTCTAATGGCAAGATTGATCGACTCTGTCGCCCCAGCTGTCATAATAATTTCATGCTGCCTTGCTCCGATGACAGTGGCAATTCTATGACGGCCTTCCTCAAGATCCTCTCGCACTCGTTTTGCCGCCAAGTACGCTGCTGACGGATTATAAAACTGCGTTTCAAAATACGGCCGCATTGCTGCTGCCACGCGCGGATCCATCGGCGTTGCCGCCGCATAATCGAGGTATATCGGCACTGTCATCGCAGACATATCCTGTGTATTGTCAGGATGACTCTGAGGTATTGTTACGCCAGCATTGCTCATACATACCTATTGTATCAGAGGTGCTGAGCTTCGTGCGTCCATCAACGACGCTCCCGTGAACGGATCACGCCGGTAAATACCGCGCATCACTTGTTCATAGTACATACGTACTGCAAGACCGAAATTATTCATTTCATCCTGTTCGAGATACTGATAGTGCCCGCCATCGCGAACCTTCAGGATACCACTGGGATGAATTTCATAGCGAGTTGTTCGTGCCTGCTTCTTTTTGTGCTCGTCAGTCCATTCTTCGTACCACACCCATGTGTGGTCATCCAGGCAGAAAAACTCACGATGATGTCCATCTGGTATTCGGCCAAACAAATGCCGTCCGATTTCGGATTCGGCCTCAATCAATTCACGCTCGGTCAGTCGCCTGCCCGATATTATATTGGGAGCAGGTGATCCGGTCAAAAGGTGTAGTATCGTACGAAAAAATTTCATATACCATCCTTCCTAGGCTGCCAGACCCACTTCTGATTGATTACGAATTGCAACGACATCGCCTGGGTTTGAGTCCCGAGCAGCGTGCGCTCTAAAGGCAACGACACTATTAGAATATGCAGCAATCTGCTCCAGGGTGAGTGGCGTGTTGGCATGTTCCATGCTGTTTTTGACTTCGTAGGAAGCGACAGCCGAGCCATATGCGGCGTCCCGAGCGGCAATTTGCTGCTCTTCATCACGCATGGCGTCCAAAAGGGTATGCGCTTCTTCTTCGTAAAGATTTATTCGCTCCGGACTTTTAGGAGCCATCGTTTCAGGAACTGGCTTATACGTTTCGTAGACATGAGCAAGTGCTGCCGCCTCTGGGGTCAGATGCAGCGGGCGCATTTCACCCTCCTCGACAGGATGGTTGTAAATATCCGGGTTCTGAGCGGCGATTTTTTTGAATTTCCTATCAAAATCCTCCTGAGTATGATCAGGTTGTGGCATTGACGGAATATAAAACTGGTGATTAGGGGGTATAGCCACTATCAATCTCTCCACTTATATTACAGTTAGTGGTTGTTGGCTGTTTGTGGTGTTTATATTGCAAAGAGGCGCGATGCGTTCTGTTCTGTCACCCGCGAGAGCTCCTGGAGATTGATAGACTGGAGATTCGCTATATGTTTGGCGATGAACGTAATGAACGCTGGCTCATTGACTTTACCACGATGCGGTATGGGTGTCAAGTAGGGTGCATCCGTTTCTAGCATAAGATGATCGACAGGGATAGCCTGATAAAGCGCTTGTTTGTCCGTTGCAAAGGTAGAAATACCGTTTACCCCTATTAGAAGGCCGCGTGACAGCGCTTTGTCTAGATTTGACAAATTATCAGTATAACTATGTAATACGCCTCTCAAGCCCTGAAACGAGTCAAAAATCGGCCAAAAGTCGTCAAACGCATCGCGCACATGGAATGAAACCGGCAGATTATTGTCAACTGCTATCTGTAGCTGGGCTTCCAGCACCGTGATTTGGGCGGCGCGCGGTGAATGATGATAGTAATAATCCAGCCCGATCTCACCTATGCCGACGATTTTGGTGGATTTTTGATTTTGGATTTTGGTTTTTGGAAGAATACCAGACGAAACCAATAACATATCGCTCAGCTCATCGACATAACCCCCATCTCGGACGGCTTCATGTGGGTGAATGCCAATGACTGCCCAGGCACTGACATATTTCGAAGCAAACTGCACCGCTTCCTGGGACGACGTAAGAGCAGTTCCGACACATATCATCCGCGCCACGCCCGCTTCAAGCGCTGTTTGGTAGGCAGCCTCAGCGTCGGGGTAGCTTGCTTCGTGGATATGGCAGTGCGTATCAGTAAATGTCATGTTACTTGGCGTGAGGGTCAGGAGTGTGAAGGTATCTCTTCGGAAAAAGGACCCCTTCGTACGGAGTAATAACCCCACCGCTGAAAATTTTGGTGATTGCTTCGGCCGTAGTTGGCAGTAACGGCACTAATAGTTCGGCGATTTGCAGCAGCGTGCCCGCAGCATGCCGCAGCACTTCCTCAAGATGCGCTGAGGATTCGACATCGGTATCTTTTGTTTTGGCGATCACCCACGGTTTGACTTCTTCAAGATACTGGTTCAGTGAACGCACCGTCAGCCACACTTCATCAAGCGCTTTATTAAACTCCAGCGAACGCATCGCCTCATGATAGCCTTGACTGTCATGGTTAGCAGTCTTTTCGTCACCGATCACCCCTGCTTGATAACGGGTAATCATCGCGACAACCCGCTGCACGACGTTACCAAGCTCGTTGCTCAGCTCGTTATTATAGGCTGTTTCAAATTTCTCCCAGGTAAAATCACCATCATCCTGCGTCGGAATATGGCGCGCAAAGAAATACCTAAAGCCGTCAACGCCGTAGTTTTCAATAATTTCCATCGGATCAACGACGTTACCAACAGATTTGCTCATTTTGGCACCGCCAACATTCACAAACCCGTGAACGAGGAGTTTCTTAGGGAGTGGCAGGTCCAGCCCAATGAGCATCGCCGGCCAAATTGCCGCATGAAAACGCAGAATATCTTTGCCTACCACCTGAATATCAGCTGGCCAAAAGTCGCGCCAGGATTCATTTTCGGGGTACCCTAGCACCGTTAGGTAATTGCTCAGCGCGTCGATCCAGACATACATGACCTGGCTGTAATCACCTGGCACCGGCACGCCCCATGATAGGTTCTTTTTGGGCCGCGAAATACTGATGTCCTCGAGGCCGGACTCAAGTAGCTTGAGTAGCTCGTTTTTGCGGAATTCCGGGACGATTTCGAACCTATGACGATCAATCGCATCGCGGATTTTGTCACTGAAGGCACTAAGTTTGAAATAGTAGTTCTCTTCGCTGAGATGTTCATACGGCCTATTGTGATCCGGACAGGTGCCGCCGTTGTCCTGAGCTTCTTTATCGGTCACAAAACGTTCACAACCCACACAGTACCATCCAGTGTAGGTTCCTTTATAGATATACGGCTGGAGTTTTTGCCAAATATACTGAACGGCGGATTCGTGGCGTTCGTCTGTCGTACGGATAAAATCGGTATAACTGGCCCCAACAGCTTTCATGAGCACATCGAAATTGCCGTACATGCTATCCACGTAGGCTTTTGGCTCCATCTGTGCTTCAAGTGCTTTTTGGGCGATTTTGTTGCCATGCTCGTCAGTGCCGACCTGGAACCGTACCTCGTGGCCATGTTGCCGATGATAACGAGCCCAGATATCTGCCAGCAAGTAATCCAACGCATTACCGATATGGGGCTTGGCGTTAACATAGGGAATAGCTGTCGTGATATATAAATTTTTACCCATTGTACTTATTGTAACAGAGACCACTAGTCCGTCATAACCGCCGCGACCATCATTCGGCCTTGGCGGTCTGGACGACCCTGCTCTGTCGCAGCGCGATGCGAATAGTATCGTTCATCAGCATAGGTGTTAATGGGGCTGATATAGATGTTGGCCGATGCTACGCCGAGGCGTTCAAATCGGTCACGGTTGTGGCCTGGGATATCGATATGTATCATGCCATCTTTGCCTACTTGTTGCCACGCTGTCCACTGTTCAGGATGAGGCGGCGTGAAATATTCCATGCGGTCATTATCAGGTTTCAGGCTCGGGCTCATCCAGACGTGCCAGTCGCGCGGATCAGAACCAATTTCATCGGCTAGACGTACGGCAAATTCCTCGATCAGCCCTGCCACGCTTGCATGGCGGCCGAGATGCAGCACGCCAAGCATACGAGCCACCGGATCATATACCACGGTTGCGATACAGTCGGCAACCGGCAATGTCAGTACTTTGCCTTTCACGGTCGTAAACAGCGCGTCGCTTTTGATCGCTCCCTCATCATTTTCCCTAACTCGTTCAATATGGGTATACGTATTCTCTGGCAGATACGTCACAAACACTTTTGCCCTGCCATCCGGCGCGAATCTATTGCGTGTCAGAAAATTAATGGTGTGTTTCTCGTGCTCGGATAGTGACGGTCTACCGCCGCCAGCTGCAATCGAGCCATCCTCTACACTTGAAAATGCCACATGCACGCCCGCAGGCATCGTATCGACTGGCTTATATGTTTTCATGCCTGACTTTCACCGTACCGGTGCTGAGTAGCACAAACATTGCTAGTGGATGAATTACAAATTTAAGCAGGAGGGCCGTGAGAGTGCCGACCACCAGGGCAAACACAACCACTGATAAGCCTATGGTACTAACAACATCACCGGTGTAAATGACCGGCGAAAATTGAACGATATAACATACAAGCACAATACCCCATAACAAGGATATGGCAGCATTTGTGCCCATCGACAGCAGTCGCGTGCGAAGCGTATCGGATACATAATATTTCCTCATTTCCTCGACGTGATCGCGAGAGAAAATGGTGCCTTGTAGCACAAGTGAAAATGGATTACCTAGGAAATATTCGGCTTGATTCCGTAAAGAATGTTGTTTCTCCATACTTCAGAAGTATAAATGCTTACAAATATTTTTCCAATCGGCAATTGATAGCTCTTGAGCGCGGGCGTCAGGAGAAATGTTGGCACGATGCAGGAGTATTTCGGCTTCGATCTTACTAATTGCGAGCCCAGCCGAGAGTGAGCTGCGCAGTTTTTTGCGGCGTTCCATAAAACCGGCTTTCACAAGACGGAAAAAAGCTTTTTGTTGATCCGTCGGCACAAGCGGCTCCTCGCGGCGCTGTAATACCACCACCTGACTGTCGACTTTTGGTGGCGGGGTGAAAAACTCCCGTGTTACCACTGGGCCAAGCGACACGTCGTGAAATACCTGCGCCGAGACAGAGAGCAGGCTCATATCGCCAGGCAGTGCTGCCAAACGCACGGCGACTTCTTTTTGCACCAAAAGTACAGCCGTTTTTGGCATCAGAGGCCCTTCAGAGACTTTACGAACAATTTTATTTGTGATGTAGTATGGAATATTACCAACAACTATAAAATCATCTGGAAGGCTCCCAAGGTCGTAAGAGAGGATATCTTGCCGTACCACTGTCAGATTTTTACCCGGGAACTGTCCTGGCAGTTTATGCGCTAGATCTGCATCAAACTCTACAGCGATTACTTGTTTTGATTTTGACAGTAAAAGGCTAGTCATTGTACCAAGCCCCGGCCCAATCTCCAGTACAGTATCATCGGATCGGATATTAGCCGCGTCGACAATGGATTCAAGGATTGTGCGATCATGCAGCCAGTGCTGGCCAAGAGATTTGTTCGGCATATATTATTGAGCAGGTGGCTTGTTGGAAATGCCGGTTTTGGCATAACAACCAGGATTTTGCGTGACCAGGCCGGCAGTCATGTTGGTGTTGGCGATAATCATCGCATCCTGATCAGCAGGACTTGCCAGGTCTGGTCGTACTCCTACCAGATCGCCACGCCCTGTCTTGCTAGCGATCGAGTTCCAAGTTGAGATCATGAACTGATAGCCGCCATAGAACCCGTTACCAGTATTTTTGGTGTAGTCACCTCCTGTTTCACAGGCGCGCAGCGTTGAGAGCCACTGCCCAAGCGTACCGCCATACGGGGATTCTTTGAGCTTGGTACCGACGACTACGATTTCTTTGACTGGTGTAAGCGTCACAACGCTGGCGATCTCTTTGCGCGAAATCTCGCGACCATCCCGCATCTCGATCTCGTAGGTGGCATTGCGTTTGCCGTCTTTGCCGGGAGTGCGGACTTCGCGGAAACCGCGTTCGCGGTCGGCGTCTTTGATCTCTTCGATCGGTTTTGCAACAACTTCTTCTTGGGTGATTGTCTGTTTGCCATTACGCCATACACTCACATTCATGCCAGCTACCAGCGGAGTTTTGTCGCTGGCAGATTTACCATCCTGAGCGCCAAGTGAAATGTTTTTCTCCTTGAGCATCGCGCCGACTGTTGTTGCTTGGGTACGAGCAGTAAATGTCTTGCCGTAAAGGTTAAACGTGAAGATCGTTGCCCGGTCTACCACCAATCGTAATCCGGCACCACCGTCAGCCAGCGGATTTTGCGATAATTCAATGTGCGCCTTATCCTCATCGTACATCGTCGCCCCGGCGGCAGCCATAATACGTTTTGGCGTCTGCTCGGCAGTAGTTACCTGCAGCTTTGACGCACCGTCTTCGATCACGATGGGACGCGCCCGATAAATATTTACCTGGTAATTCGAGGCTGCCATTTTGGTGTTGGTGCGCGGTTCGACAACATCAGCATCAGACAAGGTGACACCTGCTTCGCGAAGCGCATCGCCAATCGTCGCCGTACGTGTTACAAATGTTCGTTCATCGCCTTGGTCGTATACCGTAATAAGACGGTCGCTAACACTTGAGACACTACTCGCAGCAAACGCTTGGCGCGACAACACGAAAAGAAGAATGAGCATGAGTGACGAAACAGCCCAGATCCCATAGCGGATGTGTGCTTTGCCTGGTAGATACCGTGTTTGTTCCATACTCACAACAGTATGAATGATTATACTAACTATTGCCCTCAAGCGCAAGTGTAATGGCCCGTCGATAGTCTTTTTTCAGATCAGGTGGGAGTGCATCACAGGCAAACCATTGACGTGAAATTATCTCGAACTGATGCAACGCCGGCACCCTACCGAGTGAAGCCGACCCGATGTTGACCGCATAAATCGGCAGTGTCGCTTTGAGTGCGCGATCCTCAGCTGTCATCAGGTAGCGCAGCGTGGCTGCGTCAAGTCGTAGGCCAGTTTCCTCATACAGTTCCCTTACTGCGGCGTGTTCAGCCGTTTCGCCTCGGCCAATACCGCCCCCAGGCAGCGCCCAGTGTTGTTTGGAGAGCCAGGATTTGACGAGAAGGACGCGCCCATCTGTCGTCAGCACGACGATCCGCGCGCGGCGGCGCGACCACCATGGCAACCTTGTGAGAACGGCAACCGCTGGGCGATGCAACAGGCGGCCGAGCCAATTGATCATACTTTCTCCAGCGGAGCAAAGGCGACATTGAGCTTTTTGACACCGCGGCCGCGAAATGCCACTGTGACAACTGATCCGTCAATGTGTGTCACTAAGCCGCTCCCAAACACGCCATGGCGCACATTGTCGCCTACGCTCAGTTCAAAATCAGGGTCAAGCTCGATATGCGGCTCATGCGGTGACACTGAAGTACTCATATTCATACCGAGAGCCGGCAAAATTTCACTGGCTTCGATCTCACTTAAGAACCGTGATGGCGGATTGTGCTGCGTCGTGCCAAAAATAAGCCGTGAGTTCGCTGAGCTCAGATATAGTTCTTCGCGTGCCCGTGTCATGCCGACGTAACAGAGCCGTCGCTCCTCTTCCATCTGGTCTGGTTCGTAGAGTGCCCGTGAATGCGGGAAAATTGTTTCTTCCATGCCGACCATGAACACAACCGGAAATTCCAGACCCTTGGCGGCGTGCAGCGTCATCAACGTCACGGCATTAAGGCTGTCGTTGCTCGTATCAAGATCCGAAATCAATGCCAGCTCTTCAAGATATCCAGCAACATCCATATCAAGCCGCTCTTTGGCGTCGGACACCAGCTCGCGCACATTGCCTTGCCGATCCTCAGCTTGCGGCGTGCCATCATCAAGGAACTCCAGGTATTTGAACCGCTTAATGATTAGCTCTAGCGTATCGGCAAGCGATAATTGCGTCATTTCTTGCTGCATTTTATGTAAGCCATCACCAAGCTCTTTGAACGCCGTTCGTGCTCGCGGTGTCAGTCCAGTGCACAGCTCAACACTGTTCATTGCCGAAATCAAATCCATACTAGTTTGTGATTGCCAGTCGAGGAACTTCTCGATGGATGTAGCACCAAGTCCACGCGTGGGGACATTGACGATACGACTGAAGCTAGGGCGATCAAACGGCTGATACAGTAACCTCAGGTACGCGATAATATCTTTGATCTCCTTGCGATCATAAAAACGTGTGCCGCCAACAATCCGATATGGTACGTTATAGCGAATACACATTTCCTCAACTGCACGAGACTGAGCATTTGTCCGGTATAAAACAGCAAAATCCTTATATGACCGCGAACCGCGTTCAATCGCCGCCCGAATCCGCATGATAATGCTTTCCGCCTCCTGCAGCTCAGAATTGACATACATCAGTTGAACCGGTAATCCTCCTGTGCGGTCAGTAATCAGCTTTTTGTCAGTTCGGTTAGTGTTTTTGGTAATAACATTGTGTGCCGCATCCAGAATTGGCTTGGTCGAGCGATAATTTTGCTCCAGCTTTACCACAACAGCACCCGGAAAATCCCGTTCAAAATTAAGGATATTCGTAAAATCCGCTCCGCGCCATGAGTAAATTGACTGCCAGTCATCACCGACGACACAAATATTTTTCGCATCATTCACCAGCAGCGATACCAGTCGGTACTGCGCGGCATTCGTATCTTGGTACTCGTCGATCAAAATATAGAGAAATTGGTCCTGCCAGCGACGGCGCATATCTGGCGAACTCTTGAGCAACCGAACTGCCTCCGCGATCAGATCATCAAAATCAAGCGCTCCGGTAGTCTGTCTGAGCCGTTCATAGAGCGGATACACATCAGCGGCTACTTTCTGGAGAGGCAGCTTGGCAAGACTGGCGTATTCGCTGGGTGACACCAGGTCATTTTTTGCTGTGCTTATCTGCGACACAATACCGCGTGGCGCATAGGATTTTTCGGATATACCGAGCTGCTTCATGGCTTGTTTTACAAGACTCAGGCGGTCAGCCTCATCTAAAATGATAAAATTTCGTGGTATACCAATATGCTCGCCATCCATTCTCAGCATTCGTACGCAAATAGAGTGAAATGTCCCCATCCATGGCATATACGAACGATTGCTAGCATCATGTCCGGTCATGGCGGCTAACCGTTCGCGCATTTCTTTGGCTGCCTTGTTCGTAAATGTCACTGCCAATATCGAATAATCCGGTACGCCTTGCTCCAGCAAATACGCGATTCGATGCGTCAAAGTTTTGGTCTTGCCTGAACCAGCTCCTGCCAGTATTAGTAGCGGCCCGTCACGATGCTCGGCAGCCCGTGTTTGCGCGTCATTCAAACCAATAAGTATTGGATGCTCCATCCTATCTATTGTAACGGATAATCGCTAGCTCTGGCCGTATAGAAAATACAACACGCCGAGGACTGCACCAACAAGAAAGAGCGCTGTGCCAATCACCACCCATGTTATTTTTGATGACGAGTGTGCTGAGGTGTGTGCTGCCTGAGGTGAGAGAGAGCTGGTATCAAACATCGGGTGGGTCATGTCGGCCGCGCTGGAAACAGGAGCTGGCGATGGCGACGATGTATGTGCGGCCGAGGTTTCAGCCGCTGGCACACTTCCGACCGACTCATTAGCTTCAACTGCCATGATTTCAGCATTGAATTCTTTCGGTACGGATGTGGTAACAACTGCTGCTGGCGCATCAACTACTGTTGGTTCGGTCACACTGCTCGCCTCTGTCAATGAGCTACCTGGTTTATCGCTTGTCTCCGACTGTTCAGAAGCCGTAGGATCAGATGACAGTGTGTTAAGCGGGCGCTTATCAACCTCGACATCAGGAATAAATGGCGTGGAAACTACCTCTGTTTCAACACCTATCCCAGGTGAATTATCGTCTTCATGATCCGGCCCTTTCGCATGGTTGGCTACATCATCAGACTCTGCAACAGGCTCGAGAGCGCCATACCCTTCGACATGCTCCAATGCAGTATCCGAACCTGACACATCCTCGGCAGCCAGCTGTACGGGAGACGAAGGTGTGTCCGGCATCACGCTATCATCACGTGACATACTCTGGTCCGTATCTGCGGAAGCGGGCGGGGTTGGCTGCGAGACATTCCGGACAAAATCAGCCGACGGCTGGAATTTCACCGTCGTGCGTGTCGGTGTAGCAGGTGCAAGCGGCTGATCAGCAGGAGTCACTCCGGAGGAGACGACATCCATAAAGCGACCACGGCGAGTGGGTAACTGTGGCAGCTCACGCGTGACGGGTGACGTAGGCGGAGTATCTGGTTCACTATCGGACTCACGCGCGAGAGTAGTATCTTCACCCTCAGCTGGTGTGGATTCCCTAGCGACTGGAGTCTCTACCTCCTCTGTCTTCGGTTGCTCAAACGTACTGTCCTGTGTATTGCCGGGTTCCTGAAACTGCTCATCAGGAGCCGGATCAGCAATCACTGGTTCCTCATCTGGCATAGACTGGACGGCAGCGGGCGTTGGTACGTCGTCAAGTGCCAGAGGCGTCAAATCAATCCGCCCAGACTCCTCACTCGACAATGATGGCCCTTGTGATTCTGTGCTGGCTGGCAGCGTACTACTTTGCTCTACAGTGTCATCGGAGGGTATATCGGTCGGTGACGTTCCACTGTCATCGGTCTGATCGTTCGACCCTTCAGACGTGCCGCGCACGGGAACGGGTATGGCAGGAGCAGCATCGTTCGCCTTATCTTCAGATACACTGGATATACCCGACAATGGCCGTGATACAGTAGCACTACTGGCTGCTGGTTCGCCCGGTGTCGTCTTTGACAGGACAGAACTCACTGCCCGGTCCAGTTCGTCAAAATCAAAATCATTCATATTGCCCACCTAATTAGCTATTACCTTTATGTTTATTATGGGCCAGATCAACAATCTTGGCAAATGCATGCGGCTGAAGACTTGCACTGCCTGGTAATAGCCCGTTGACACGCGGCAATCCCAGATAGATATCAGCGTTTTCATCATTGACACTACCACCGTACAAAATCCGAACTCCATCCGCAGCAGCGGCGCCATAGAGGGACGATACTTGTTCATAGATAATTTTCGTTGCTTTTTCAACATCACGTGCCGTTGCATTGTCTCCTGTGCCAATCGCCCAGACCGGTTCATAGGCAATGACTACGTCATGGACTTCTTCGGCGGTCAGATTAGCAAGCCCGCTGACAACTTGATCGTGCAGCACATGTTTTGTCTCGTCATCAGCCCGTTCACGCGCCGTTTCGCCAACGCAGAGAATTGGAATCATGTCATTGCGCACGACAGCCTGGATTTTAGCACGGATATCCCGCTCTTTCTCGCCAAAAACATGACGCCTTTCAGAGTGTCCTACGATGACGTACTTGGTTAGACCATGCAACTGGGTAGCCGAAACCTCTCCTGTATAGGCACCTTCATCACGCCAGTAACAGTTTTGGGCTCCAAGTTTGAATTTACGGTGATTAATCTGCAGACTGAGCGACTGTAGTGTCAGTAGCGATGGACATAGGACAACCTCGACATCGGCGTATGTTTTGACAGCTTTATCAAGACTATGTAGCAGCAAGCTCGCCTGATGCACGTTATGATGCATCTTCCAGTTACCAACGATGAGTGTCTTACGGGTGGTCATAGTGATTATGCTTATTAGTGTATCGTATCATGGGTTATGCGTCCAACAGCGCTTCGATCCCAGGTAATTTTGCCCCGCTCATCAGTTCAATACTCGCCCCGCCGCCGGTAGAAACATGGCTGAAGCTTGCGCCGTCATGGCCGTCCCAATGCATGACAAAATCCGCTGTATCGCCGCCACCGACAATGCTAGTGATGCGATCTTTGGCCTGAGCCAGCGCCAGCGCCACCCGCGCCGATCCATAGGCGAATTGCTCCAACTCGGCATAACCAAGCGTACCGTTCCAAACGACCGTCCTCGCCTGCTCCAGTATCTTGACGGTTGCCTCGATGCTCTCGTAGCCAACGTCCAGGATGATATCCTTCTCGGCAACTTCGTTGACGGCTTTATTAACACGTTTGGCCTGAAGCGAAATCGTTTTGGCAACCGCTACGTCGCGCGGTAGTACCAAGAAATTATCAATTGCATCGGTCTTTTTCGCTGCTGCCTCATAAATACGCTTCAGCACTTCGTCGCAGCCCTCCTCGGTTTTACTAGCCCCGATTGCATAGCCGCGGTAGCTAAGGAACGTGTTTGCCATGGCGCCTCCGATGATAATCGTATCGGCCAGTTGTATAAATTTCTCAATCACCGGAATTTTATCACTGATCTTCGCGCCGCCCAGTACAGCCACGAATGGATGTTTGGGATGGTTCATAGCCCCATGAATCATGCGGTATTCGCGCTCGAGCAACAAGCCCGCACAGCTCGGCAGATAGTGTGTGATCGCCTCGGTGCTAGCGTGAGCGCGGTGCACCACGCCGAAGCCTTCCTGTACAAAATAGCTCGCTCCGCTGTCGTGTGCTAGCGCGCGTGCAAATGATTCATCATTTTTTTCTTCTTCGGCATGAAAACGAAGATTTTCACATAACAGCACCTCGCCCGGATGCAAGCGTTTGCTGGCCTGGGCAACTTTGTCGCCGACACAGTCACTGACAAATTTGACTGGCCGATGCAGCAGCTCCATTAGCCGATGCGCGACTGGTTCAAGCGACTCCTTTTTGTTGGGCTTGCCATCAGGCCGCCCTAAGTGTGCGATAAGTACGATTTTGCAGCGCCGTTTTATCAGCTCGTGAAGGGTCGGCAAACTTGCCCGGATCCGGAAATCATCGGTGATATTACCTTCATCATTAATCGGCACATTGTAATCAACCCGCACCAGCACGGTTTTGCCATCAATAGGCATATCACGCAAACATCGTTTTGAAAATTTCCCACCCATAACTTATATAAACTATAGCATTATAGTGAATAAGAGTTAAGCCAGAAACAATCCACCTGAAGTCTGAATATGCTTTAGATCTCAGGTAGACGGCAGAGTGGTGTTATCGTATTATCTCTTTATTTGTCAATACGTCAATTTTATGATATCTGACTGTAATGAATACATACTCACACGAAGCGTGGCCAGAAGACAATGGGGCTGTTTCGACTCAACACCGAGTCTTTGCACAGCGCGAATCAGGTCTTTTCGTTCCCTCGTTTCCATCCACAGAAGACACGCTAACAATAGCTCAAATGAGGCTCACCCCCCGCAGGGCATGGTACCTGAACACACGCTTCAGAATGGTCTTATTCTGCCGGGGCGCATCGCTCCAACCTCCGCTGAGACCTCGCAGGAAGTGGTGTTATGTCCTGATCTTACAAACTTTAGAGAAACATTGCCGCCATTTATCCGGAAGATACTACGAACCATGGGAGGAGGCGCGCTCGTTTCCTGCGAAATTAATACCGATCCGAATTTTCCTGACCAACCAGCTCGCGAAGCATTTTTTGCAGCATTTGCGGAAATATCCGGACAGGATTTTTCACGCGTCAGTGAACAGCAAACTAGTCCTGACGGCCCCGTATTCCATACCGGACAATACCTGTAGGATCATAGTCGTTTACTGCTCAATCGTCCGCACACGAATGGTGTCCGTGCCACCTTTGACACCTGGCTGAATACCGCTAACGACAACGACGGTACACGGCTTGGGTAAATAGCCTTCCTTAACCAGCTCTTCGGCAAGCTCAAGCCCAGCTCGCTCACCATCAGGCCTTAGAAAGCCTTTATTGGCGTAGAGCATGGCGAGCTGCTGAGCGACACGAGGATCGCTAGTGACTGAAATGATCGGCAAACTCGGCCGGTTAGCTGCGATATGTTGGGCCGTAGAGCCGGAGCGTGTCTCGGCGACAATCGCATCGGCATGGACTTGTTTGGCAATTTTGACAGCCGCCGCGCTGATAGCTACCGAATGTGAATCAAGATATTTCGGCTCACCAAGCGGTCTGACTGGCACATGCGTCTGAGTATACATAATGATTCGTTTCATGCTCTGCACTGTTTCGATCGGATAGTCGCCGTTGGCCGTCTCGTCACTCAACATCACACAGTCCGCGCCGATAATCACGGCGTGGCTGACATCGTTGACTTCCGCCCTGGTCGGCTCGGGGTTATGCACCATACTCATCATCATCTGTGTTGCGACAATGCTCAGTTTGGCATGGTTGTGGCACAGCTCGATAATCTGACGCTGCACCACCGGAACGATTTCGGCACCTACCTCCACCGCCAAATCGCCGCGCGCCACCATGACAGCATCACTAGCCTCGACGATATGCTCGAGCTCGTCATCTTCGATGGCGGATTTGGTTTCAATTTTTGCAATGATCAGTGCATGCGAGCCTTTTTCGGCCATGTAGCCGCGTAGTACTTCGATATCATGAGCGCTGTGTACAAAACTCAGCCCGACATAGTCAATATCCCGCGTTGCACCCCAATCAATATCCCGGTAATCTTTCTCAGTTAAAATATCGCCACTAAAGTCAGTATCGGGCAAATTAATGCCTTTGCGGCTCATGACGAAGCCGTCGTTTTCGACCCGCACATGTACGACGCCCGGTTCAACTTTCGATGCTATCGTTTTAACTTTGCCGTCGAATATATAGACACGCTCACCAGGTTTTACTTTCGTCGATATATCATACTGCACTGGTAGCGTTTTGCCATCATGCTCGGCCCCAAACGCCAGACGTAGCTCGTCGCCTTTTTTGACCTCGTAGTGGTTGTCTTTGATATCACCCAAACGAATCTTCGGCCCCTGCAGATCCTGAAATATTGCCACTGGTTTTTTAAGTGCCTTACTGGCTTTACGGATCCAGGCGATTTGCTGCTCCCGCTCATCGTTGGTACCATGGCTGAAATTCAGCCGCAGCACATTAGCACCCGACTCAATCAGCTGATGAATCAGTTCATAGGAGTGAGTAGCAGGGCCAACGGTGGCGATAATTTTAGTGCGCTTAAATATAATCGATGGTTGCTGATTTACTTCATTTGACGTTTTCATATCTGTTTATTTTACTTCATTTCACGCTAGATCGCTAACGCCATGGGCGGACGCCTCGTCCCCCATATAATCGTACCGTGTGAAATCAGGTACAGGCTGGATGGGAACCGAGCGGTACTTACACTAGCGTCCGAGTTTTGCCTCAGTTTTTGCGACATCAATCGTCGTTTTGACCACCGTGTCAGGGGTGAGCGAAATACTATCGATACCAAGCTCGACAAGGAAGCGGGCGAACTCAGGGTAATCACTTGGTGCCTGGCCGCAGATGCCGATTTTGACATGGCGTTTTTTAGCAACCTTGACGACATGTTTGATCAGCTCCTTCACGGCCAAGTTATTCTCGTCATAGACATGCGCCACCGTATGGTTGTCGCGGTCAACGCCGAGCGTCAGTTGGGTCAGGTCATTACTACCAATCGAAAAGCCGTCAAACAACTCCGCGAAGTAGTCAGCCAAAATGACATTACTCGGAATCTCCACCATGACATAGGCCTGAAAGCCATTGTGACCGCGACGCAATCCATTCTCCGCCATAATATGCAGGACTTTTTTCGCTTCATCGAGATTGCGGCAAAACGGTACCATGGCTTTGATGTTGGTCAGCCCCATGTCGTCACGAACGTTTTTGAGCGCTTTGCATTCCAGTGCGAATGCTGCCTGGTAGTTCGGGTCATAGTAGCGGCTCGCGCCCCGCCAGCCGATCATCGGATTGTTCTCGACCGGCTCAAACTGCGATCCACCGATGAGGTTAGCGTACTCGTTGGACTTGAAATCGCTAAACCGGATGATGACATCATTCGGGTAAAATGCCCCACCGATCATAGCGACGCCCTCGGCCAGCTTGTCGATGAAGTATTGTGCTTTATCATCGTAGCCTTTCGTCAGTTCGTTGATTTGGGCACGGACTGATTTGTCGGTCACTTTATCAAAATGTAGCAGTGCCAGCGGGTGAATTTTGATATGACTGTCGATGATAAACTCTTCACGTGCTAAGCCAACACCGTCATTCGGAATTTGCGAGTACATAAACGCGTGGTCGGGCGAGCCGATGTTCATCATGATCTTGGTTTTCGGTCGGGATAGGTGTTTTACATCGGTCGTGTTCACTTCATATTTCAATTTGCCGTGAAAAACTGAACCCTCGTCACCGCCGCCGCAGTATACCGTTATCTCCTGGCCGTCTTTGATTACTTCCGAAGCGTTACCGGTTCCCACCACGCAAGGAATACCAAGCTCACGCGAGACAATTGCGGCATGACAGGTACGCCCGCCTTTGTCGGTCACGATAGCGCTAGCGATCTTCATAATCGGCACCCAGTCAGGATCGGTCATTTCCGTTACTAACACGTCACCCGCCTTAAAGTCATCGATATCCTTGACGCTCATAATCTTGCTCGCTTTGCCAACGCCGATTTTGTTGCCGACACTCGTACCGCGGGCCAGCAGCAGTCCTTCTTCGAGCAGTTTGTATTCCTCGATTTTGGTCATGTCACGGCGGGACTGAACAGTTTCACTGCGGGCTTGGACGATATAGAGTTTGCCGTCATCCTCATCGAGCGCCCATTCAATATCCATCGGGTGGCCATAATGCTTTTCGATCTTCATGCCCCAGTCAGCCAGCGTCCGGACTTGGTCATCGGTAATCGAGAACCGCTCTTGGTCTTTGGTCTTGACCGCAATATTCTTTGTCGTACTGCCAAGGCCTGGGATCATTTTCATTTTCTTGGTACCGAGGCGGCGTTTGAGGATTGCCATAGTTGGCTTGAACACTGTGAATTCATCAGGGCTGACGTGTCCTTGGACGATATTTTCACCGAGGCCGTAAATCGAGCTGACGATCACGGCATTTTTAAAGCCGCTTTCGGTATCGATCGTGAACATCACGCCAGCGCACTCGCTCCTGACTGCGACCATCTGCTGGATACCGACGCTCAGCGCCACTTTCATATGTGAGAATCCGTTCGTGACACGGTAGACAATGGCGCGATCGGTAAATAGGCTGGCGATACATTCTTTGACAGCTTTAAGCACGTCACTTTCCCCGGAAATATTCAGAAATGTGGCCTGTTGGCCGGCGAATGAAGCATTTGGCAAATCCTCAGCTGTCGCGCTAGAGCGAACCGCCACCACAAGATTGCCCTTTGGGTGACCGCATTTTTCGCTGAGTTCTTTATAGCCGCGTTTGATTTCTTCCTCAAAATCCTCAGGCAGCTCAGCTTCTACGATCATCTCTCTGATCGCCCGGCCTCTTCGAGCGAGGTTATGCACATCATTTACGTCGAGATCTTTCAGCTCGTTTTCAATCCGGGCGTTCAGACCGGCTTTTTCGAGGAAGTAGTAGTAGGCTTCGGCCGTTGTCGCAACACCGTTTGGCAGATTGACACCCTGCGGACGAAGGTGGTGATACATTTCACCTAGGCTAGCGTTCTTGCCGCCGACCTGCGGGATATCGGTTAGCGCTAGCTCTTCGAAAAACTTTAGGTATTTGTACATGCTCCCCCCTGTAAGAATTAATCCGTGCTATCGTGATCAGTCGGGCATGATACGACGAGCCCAGCAACGATGTGACGATACTTCATCTCTTTCTATAGTAGCATAAGCACAAGTGCAATAAACTGCTGACGTTGCTCCGATGGGGCCAGGAAGTACTCGTAACCTTCCGGGTTCAACTCGCAAGCGAGGTCACCAAAGTAAAATACCCACGCGAAGTGGGTATTTTACTTTGGTGACCTCACTCGGGGAAAACTGGAACACCTTTTGGGAACAGCTAGAGCGTTTCGACGAAGGGTTTAAAGACTTAGTGCCCGAGGAGGATTGTTGATATGTCACGGCACTCATGGACACAGAGTAGTCACGTTACATTCGTTACTATCATTCTCCTTGGTGCGGCAGCTTGGACTCACCGAGCGGAGCTCGAACAAATCGCATACACCGCGTCGGTAGTCTTAAGTTGCGCATTTATATTGCAAATTGGCTGGAAGTATTTTGCATATCGTCGAAGCAGGGGGTTCAGGAGTATAGACAATATGAATAGTTTTGAATTTGAGCAATATGTCGCAAAGCTGATGAGAAATAACGGCTATCGTAATGTTTCGCTGACGGAGAAATATGACATGGGGGTGGATATTATCGCAGAGAAGGATGGCGTACGCTGGGGCGTGCAAGTTAAACACTACTCTGGGCTGGTCAAAGCTAGCGCAGTACGCCAAGTAGTAACCGGATTAAAATTGTATGGCTGCGATCGTGCGATGGTCGTAACGAATAGTACCTATAGTGCTACAGCACAAAGACTGGCAGCTGGAAATGATTGCGTGCTCATCGACGAGAGGGGTCTCGCGCGGTTATCGGATAAACTATAGAGGTAAAAAGGAGGTGTTATACTGTGAATATGACTGGCTACATACCAACCGATGAAGAAATTGCTGTAATGGTTCGCGACCTGGAGAAAAATGACCCGGAAAACGCAAACCCTATTTATGCACGCCAGATGCTTGTTAAAATGAAGCTTATGTACCGTGAGCTAGGGCGTATCGACGAAGCGCTACTCCTTAAAGAGATGGAAGAATTTAAAAAAGATTCAGACTCGGCCTAAAAGCCTAGGATATCCGAGGCGGAGACTTTGAGTGCTTTAGCTAGTTTATAGACTGTTTTTAGTGACGGTACGGACGTTCCGCGTTCGACTTTTGCATAGTAGTTAGGGTTGAGGTCGGCCAGTTCGGCTACCTCGCGTTGAGTATAGCGAAGCTGTTTTCGGAGCTTCGACAGGTTTGTGGTAATTTCAGGAAATTCTGTTTTACTCATGAGACCATAATACCATGTAAAATGCTATTTTCTCAGAGAGGCAAACCGTACATGGCCATCAACGACTGTCATAACGAATAACTCTCGCATAATGATTCTCTTGCCGACCTTTGATTCACCCTCATATAGCCCACGAATTGAAGTCTGTCAAGCTACCACTTTTCCGAACATCTTCCTCGGACGTTTTTTGTGTCTACCGAGGGCCTTGGCGTAGGCTCGTGGTGACATCTTGAGGCTCAGGTGAATGCGCTCATTGTTGTAGTACGCAATAGCAT
>CAZHGM010000007.1:0-31430 GCA_964532145.1 uncultured Candidatus Saccharibacteria bacterium
AAAAAATCTAGGCGGGGAAATTCAAAAAGATAATCAAAGAATTGTTTTTCTGGCGAGGCGAGTTTCGCTCAGCTCTCGCGCTCAAATTCGGTTCGAACCTGGTTGTAAAAATCAACCAGTAAATACTACCTATCCTTCTGGATGGGTGGTATTTATTTGAATATTAGTACGGGATGCGAACGGGCACAAAAGTCTTTGTTCCCCGGCGCATTGCGAGATTAATCGAGCAAAGCGAATCCCTCTCCCAGCACAATAGCATTGTCGACATTATCATGAGTTTTTGCTACAATTATCCTCTGTAAATCATAGTATTTATGTGCCGCGATAGCTCAGTTGGTAGAGCGCATCCATGGTAAGGATGAGGTCTCGGGTTCGACCCCCGATCGTGGCTCCAGAACCAGATTTTAACAAAAACCAACAGATAAGAACAGAAGCGAAGTGAAAACCGAGCGACAATCATTTATATAGAGTATTATAAATACATGAAACGTTTATATCGTTCCGAAGCTGATCGAATGGTAGCCGGAGTATGCGGCGGGTTAGCTAAATATTTTAAAATCGATCCTGTTATTGTGAGGTTGATATTTTTCATCCTTCTACTGCCAGGTGGACTGCCGGGTTTTATCCCGTATGTTGCCATGTGGATCATTGTCCCGACAAAAAGCAGTTTGTAGCGATTAAACCCCTTTACTAACAGATCAGTTTCTGCTACAGTAGACATCTAGTTATGGCAAAGAATACGAAGACAAAGCGGAAAATCGTTGGCCTCGTCAGCAAAGCCTCAGGTCACCGCACATACTACACCAAGAAAAACACGATGAACACATCGGGTAAATTAACGCTGAAAAAATACGACCCAGTCACACGTAAACACGAAATTTACGAAGAGACCAAGAAATCTCTTGGCCGCAACGAAGTCAAAGCGCGCAAATCATAGGCCGCTTACGGACGGAAAAGTACCACAGCTTTTGTACTTGAGGTACTAAATAGGATATGGCAAAACCGAAAAAGATAGCACTAGGAGCATATCTTCGCGGTATTTTTACAGCCGCGGCGATGAGCTTTCGAATTGCACCCGGCGCAGTAGGGTTCAAACTCGCTGGCTCAATCTTCAATGCCGTATTACCTATTGTCACCACATACTTCGCCGCCAAAGCGACGACTGAACTTGCGGCGGCGTTCGGGGGCGATGAAGCTGCCGGAACACGAGCGCTCATGTATATTGTGATTAGTGTATTACTCGGACTGTTCTCGGTAATCTGGAACGGTATTGACCGATACATCCAGGCTCTTTTACGCTATAAAGTCGAGTCAATCATGAGTGATACGATGTACGAACGATTTTTGTCGCTAGAGTTTTGGCGCTACGAAGACAAAGATACTATCAACACCTATGACAAGGCTCAGCAATTCGCCAGGTTTTATGCCTATGTATTTGACCGGTTGTCATCGCTCGTCTCACAACTGATTGCGCTCGCCGCATCCATCATCGCGCTTGTTATATTTGTGCCCTGGATTGCATTAGTCGTGTTACTCGCTCTCGTGCCGGGTATGTATTTTCAGTTTAAACTGTCACGACTTCAAATTAACCACTGGAATAAAAATCTCTCGATACGCAGAGCAAAGAGCTTTATCGAGTGGAATTTGTTGCAACCAGATGCAATCACTGAGCTTCGCGTCAATGGCCTCGTACGGCATTTTCTTGATCTTCGGAACGGTTATAGGGAACGTGATGAACGGCAGCGTTTGAATTTCGAACGGAGATACATTGGCCGAGGGCTTATCTCTGATTCGCTTGAAAGTGCCGCCGAGCTCATAAGTCTGGTATGGATTACACTGCAGATTATTGCCAAGGAGCAACCGATTGGACAATTTGTGTATGTTCAGCAACTTGTATCGCGCGCAATTGGTTCGGCCAATGATTTTATCTCTACACTCAGTGGGATGGACGAAGAAATAGCGCAGTTGTTTGATTATCAAAAATTTATGGAATATCCTATGTCAAGTTCGCGGTCAGTAACGATTACATCAGCACCTCGTGAAATTTCACTACGTAATGTTTCGTTTACCTACTATGGCAGTGATAAACCGGTGCTAAAAAACGTCTCGCTTGACATCAAAGCAGGGTCACATATTGCCATAGTTGGCGAAAATGGTGCGGGCAAAAGCACACTCATAAAATTATTACTGGGACTATACCCACCGAGCAAGGGTATAATAACGGTTGATTCCTACGACCTTTCTGTAGTTGACATCGATTCATGGCATAGATTCGTGACAGTGTTACAGCAGGAATTCCAGCAATATAGTTTTGCAACCGTTCGTGATAATGTTTATTTTGGTGATGTTTCATCCCCTCGAGACTCAGTGCGCTACGAGCGTGCCGTTCACGACGCCGAGGCTGCCGAGTTTATCAAAAAACTTCCTCATAATGATGATACCCTGCCATCAAAGTGGATGGGTGACGATGACGATAATGAGAAGGGCACTAATCTTTCTGGCGGGCAGTGGCAACGGTTGGCTCTGGCGCGAAGTTTTTATCGTAATGCACCAATTATTATTCTTGATGAACCAACGAGTGCAATTGATGCATTGGCCGAGTCAAAAATTTTCCGACGTCTTTTTGCTACAAAACATAAGACTATCATCACTATCAGCCATCGATTAAACACTGTCCGTCAAGCCGATATAATATATGTGTTGGAAAACGGCAGAATCGTCCAATCTGGCACTCACGATGAGCTTATCAAGAAGAGATCGGCCTATTATCGACTATTTGAATCACAGCTCAGTGACTGACGACGTTGACCCGTCGAGTTCTCCCGCCAACCAAATGCCAGCTTTTAGCATTGACTCGATGTGTTTGAGTGTCGGTGAGCGTGTTGGCAGGTACACTATTAACGTATCTTGCACAACTTCGTAATCAAATGTTGAAAAATGATGCCCGAGTACGCTTGCTGTGCCCGGATCAAGCAATCGAAACGCTGCATCGCTATGCTGGAGCGAAGCATACACACTAAATTTCGAAGAAAATGCGTGGTCGTACTCCTGCAGGGCAGTGCCCTCAAACCGATGGAGATGTGACAATCGCGCAACAATCGATGCTGAAATCAGCGGATCATAACGGGTGGAGTTTAGCAGCATATGTACCGGTGATGGCGATTTCAGGTCCAGCTGAAGCACAAGCCATGTATATGATTTTGACGGCTTATCCGGAAAAGAAATCGTATCAGTTCGCTCAAGCAATATGACATCCCGCCTCCCAACTGTGCCCACGCAGTAATGTTTGTCAATATGTGAGGGCGAAAGCGTAAACCCTCGTACCATCTGATGCTCATCGGCGTGTTGTGATACATAGCCAAAATAAACCATATCATAGAGCTTGCAGGCAGCTTTGAATGTCTTTTTTGTTTTGGCGGCGTGCAAAAACTGTACTCCAAGACCCGCCATGACTTATAGATGCCCCTTGTGATGTTCCAGTATTCGCCACCGGACATCTCTGACCGCATTCATAAAATACATAAATGCATCGTAGGGTGACGTGTAAGGACTAAAATACGCATGGACATCACCGTCACTAGAGTATTTTGTACTCATGTAATAGACATGATCAGAAGTTTGCAGCTTGCGCCAATCCTCAATCAGCACTTCATCACCACTCATGATGACAGCAGGTTCTAGCTTGTAAAGATGACGCAATGCTTCCTGTTGCATCGCGTTGCCGAGCCACGCGCTTAGGTCACGTTCGCTATCTGCCCAAGTCACTGTGTACGGCATTGAGACCGTATCCTTAACGTCTCGATCTGCCGCCTCAGTTACTGTTGCAAAATCATAGCTGTCGCGTGAAGCGATAGTACTGACAAATGATTTCATAAAATCAAATACACCAGTATCGGCCCATTGATGCTCACCAAATGTTTCATAATCCATGAACAAGTTGACGACCTGCTCATCGCCTTGTGGCAGCCAGCTAAGATATTTATCAACCGTCAATGGCCACTCATTCCATTGTCGGTTCGAGAAACGAAATGCAATATCGTCACTCAATCGATAATTTTTGAGTAGAAGTTTCGCGCGGGATACTTTTGGCGGCATATATACGTAGTTTGCACTGCGCCAGCCGAGCACAGGTTCCCACCCCTCAGCAAGAATCGCTTTGTACCCCGCTGCATCGGCCCATTGTCCAACCTCATCGTAGTAGGCCAGTTCTGTGTTGCGGAATGCAGTTGGTACAACGCCGAACTCTTCTTTGATACGCGCCGTGTGCTTCTTGACCTGCCTAATAAATTCATCACGGCTGTAAAAGAATGCGAGTGAGTGGTGATAGGTTTCGGCAACGACTTCAACTCGGCCGGTAGCGATGAGTTTCTTAAAGCTTTCAAGTACTTCGGGCGCCCAGGTTTTACACTGATCAATAAACACGCCCGTAATACTAACACTCAGCCTAAAATCAGGATGTTTTTCGAGTAGCTCAAGCAACATGGCATTGGTAGGAAGATAGGACTTCTCAGCAACTTTGCGGAGGATTGACGCGTTTGTTGCATGATGTTCGACATTTCGGTTCGAAAAATAATCGTGATCGTACCCCGCAGCAAAAATGCTGTAGGGACGCAAGCGATACGGCTGATGCACATGCAAGTATAGTACAATCGATGTCTTCACGATGTCGCCCCAAGCTGTCGGTATTGGTCAAGGTAGCGTGATGCAATACCATGCCAATTCATAACGCTCACTTCCTGGGCCGCATGAATCTGCAAATGACGCGTTAGGGGCTTCGAGCTGGCCAGATTTATGAGGATATCGGCCAGCCGTTCTTCATCCCAGTAGTCATATTTCACGCTATGGTGCAGAATTTCACCTGATCCAGTCTGATTCGTGACGACGATCGCACTGCCCGCCGCCGCTGCTTCGAGTGGTGCGATCCCAAACGGCTCACTCACAGAGCTCATCACAAACGCATCCGCCAACGAAAACAGGTCACGCTGGGCGCTGCCGCTCACCCAGCCTGGTAATATGACACGGTCGGCTACACCTTGCTCAGCACTCAGTTCGATTAATTCATCACGGAGCTCCCCACTGCCGCCAATGATGAGTATAAGCCGAGAAAACCGTTTCGAGGCTTTTCCCATCGCGCGGATCAAGTGGGCAAAGCCTTTTTGGACGGTAAGCCTTCCCACTGCACCCACAACGTAGTAGCCCTCTTGTTTCATACGCGATACATAGCGATACGTATCGTGTACCTCAATATTTTTAAAGTCATCATAGTTTACGGTATTGTGAATAACCTCGATTTTATCAGCGGGGATGTGATATTCAGCCATGATAAGACGCTTTGTATAGTGGCTAATCGCAATAATCCGGTCTGCCATCATGAGCCCCATCGACTCGATGTCATGGATCAGAGGGTTGCCGTTTCTGCCTCCCGCCCGATCAAATTCGGTAGCATGTACATGAGCGATAAGCGGCTTCTGGAGAGCTTTTTTTAGTGTCATACCTGCTCGCAAGGTCAGCCAATCATGGGCATGAATAACATCCGGCTGATGCATGCGAGCTCTCGTCAAAGCAATTGAAGTATAGTGGTCATTAACCTCATGCAGCGCTCTTGGTTGCGCGGCCCAATCATCATAGACCCCAAACCCACCGCCTGGCCGCGGCGAGTTGGCTTCGATACCGATGATGTTCATGAACTTTTCAGCTTCTGGATGAGCAGCCACGTAGGGGAGGACGAAATCTATCGTCGCACCATGTTCGGCCAGCACCTTAGACATCTCGTAACAAACGACACCCATGCCGCCATTGATATGCGGCGGCAGCTCCCACCCTAACATTAATATCCGCATCTGATATATATCTGAGCTGTCGTGGCTCGCCCTATGTTACTTATGGTTATAGTATAGCCCCGAGGGTACTGCGACGCAAGTAAACAACCTACCGTGCCTGGCGGCACACTGGGCAGGTATCTTCTCGACGCTCTTCACTTCGCCACGCTTGCCATGCGGCATTCAACGGCAAAACATCTAGGTACCCGATAAAGTCAGCGCAACGACGAATTAAATGTCCGATATACCCGCTAATAAACACCCTCTTCCACTCGAGTAACGCCCAGCGCTTACCGACAGGGATGACGACTGGGGGATTGTATGCCTCGTATGACGGCCGTGGCTCATGGTTCTTATGACGAATAATGTCATGCGATACGAAGTGCGCATCATGCAGTGCAGTCTGGGCAAGCCCAGAATGCGGGGTGGCGGCATTATCACCAATCACATAGGTATGGTCATTTACCATCATGTACTCATTCACAAGCACTTTTTTGTTCTTGGCCAAGGGAAAGTCATGTTCAAACAACGTGAAAAATGGATTATTCGTGACGCCCGACGTCCACACGACAGTTCGAGTGGGAAGTGACCGTCCGCTCACAAACACCTCATCGTCATCTTGCCACTCTACCTTTTCATTCGTCATCACACTCACGCCCAGGCGAGTGAGCCGATCGTGTACCAGCCGACTTGCATCTTCACTCATGCGCGGTAAAACGCGGGGTGCGGCTTCAACCAGTTTTATTCGAATGCGACTATGGCGGATGGCATGTGCGTTAGCAATGTGGTTAATATAACTCATCAACGATGATGCCAGCTCAACACCAGTTGCACCAGCACCGACAATCACATATTGCTTATCGAGCCGACGTTCCGACACCATCTCATCGTGAAGGTCTTTACGAAACCGCGTCACTTCATCCGATGATTTGATACCGTAGCTATATGTCTCAAGCCCTTTGATCCCAAAATAGCTCGTCACTACGCCGAGCGCAAAAATCACCCTGTCAAACGAGTACTCCGTACCACTTACTCCACGGACCATCCGACGTACCGCATCATATCCATCAATCGTGTCTTGGACGAATCTCACCTTAGTACCGGAGAGGATATCATCAATCGGCACAAATGATTGCCGCCGCGACCCACCTGTTGCCACGGCATAGAGCGAGGGGTAATAGGTAAAGTGGTCCTTATCAGAGATTAACGTCACCGAAATCCCGCGCTGCCTAGCTAACAGCAATGCCGCTTTTATCCCTCCAAATCCACCGCCAACGATTACGATACGCATACCTGACCATGCTAGCAGATAACGCTTACGTATGCTACAGTACAGCCATGAAGGCAAGGCATTATATTGTTGGCGGCATAATTTTGGGTGTACTTAGTCTTCTTGCCACAGCAATCGTTCATTTTGCTGCGCTTCCAGTGGTGCTTGAGCCATCCGGATCGGTTGCTATCCAACAACGTAACCTTTTCATGTTTGCTCTTATTATCATGTCAACCGTGGCAATTCCTGTCTTTATTCTCCTCGTGATCATCAGCTGGAAATACCGGGCAGGCAATACAAAAGCCCGCTACACCCCAAAATGGAGTAGCAACCGCACGCTGGAAGCTGTCTGGTGGGTTATCCCTATTATGATTGTCGCTGTGTTGTCATGGGTATCCTGGCAGTCGTCACATCATCTTGACCCCTTCACGCCCATAGTGTCTCAAAAGCATACTGTCAAAATTCAGGTTGTTGCATTGCAATGGAAATGGCTGTTCATCTACCCGGAGTCTTCGGTCGCATCAGTCAATGAGCTCTATATTCCGGTAAACACACCGGTAGAATTCTCAATTGCCTCGGATGCGCCTATGAATTCGTTTTGGATTCCGGAACTTGGCGGTCAAATTTATGCAATGAATGGCATGGACACCAAGCTTCATCTTATCGCTGACAAAACGGGGATATTTCGTGGTATGTCTTCAAATATCAGCGGCGAAGGCTTTGCTGATATGAATTTCCTTGTATATGCCGTTGAGGAGGCGGTTTTTATGCCAACGCTAATGGAAAAATCTAATGGTAAAGATAGCCTCACACTGACGAGTTATGCAAGTTTAGCCGAGCCGAATGTCCTGACTGAACCACAATGGTACAAGGCACCTGACATGACACTATTTCAGTCAGTTATTGACAAGTATGCATTGCCTCACTCGGTTGATCCGGAATATACTGACACTATAGACAAAGGAGGACACTAATCATGTGGGGGCGACTATCCTTAAATGCATTTCCGCATGACCCTGTTATGCTCGGCGGCGCCCTCTCAATCGTGGGCGGGGCCATCGGCGTAGGGCTAATTATCACATACCTGAAACGATGGCAGTGGCTCTATCATAATTGGCTCACTAGTCTCGATGCCAAAAAAATCGGCATCATGTACATAGTGGTGGCGTTTGTCATGCTACTCCGCGGTGCAGGTGACGCCCTAATGATGCGAGGCCAGCAGGCAATGGCATCCGGCGACCAGGGATTTTTGAGCGCTGACCATTTTCAGCAAGTACTCACGGCACATGGTACAATCATGATCTTTTTTGTCGCTATGGGGCTGATGTTCGGGCTCATCAATATAGTACTGCCGCTCATGATCGGTGCTCGTGATGTGGCATTCCCACTCGTAAATTCGATAAGCTTTTGGCTGTATGTTGCTGGTGTGGGGTTGATCAACGCGCCTCTCATCTACGGCGGGTTTGCAGCAACCGGCTGGCTGGCGTATCCACCGCTTTCTGGGCTGGAGTATAGCCCCGGACCGGGGGTTGACTACTGGATATGGGCGATCCAGCTTTCCGGTATCGGCTCGACACTGTCGGGTGTTAATTTCATCACGACCATACTCAAAAAACGAGCGCCGGGCATGACTATGATGAAAATGCCGCTGTTCCCCTGGAGTGTATTAGGCGCCATGATACTCGTGCTATTCGCATTCCCGATCCTCACCGCGACACTGCTTATGCTTTCGCTCGACCGCACGCTTGGCATGCACTTCTTTACTAGTCTGGCTGGCGGCAACCCCATGATGTATATTAACCTTATATGGGCATGGGGCCATCCCGAGGTCTATATTGTCATACTACCAGCTTTTGGTATATTCTCAGAGATTGTTTCGACATTCTCGCGTAAGCGGCTCTTTGGCTATACAAGTATGGTGGTAGCCCTGATGGCGATTGCATTCTTTAGCTATATTGTTTGGGCGCATCACTTCTTTACGATGGGAGCAGGCGGAGATGTCAATGCTTTCTTTGGCATTGCTACCATGGTGATCGCTATCCCGACTGGTGTTAAATTGTTCAATTGGCTGTTCACCATGTATCGTGGCCGGATTCATTTCACGAGCCCAATGTGGTGGTTCATGGGGTTTGTCGTAACCTTTACTATCGGCGGCATGACAGGGGTACTTCATGCCATCCCAGCAGTAGACTTTCAGCTCCATAACAGTTTGTTCTTGGTGGCCCACTTTCATAACATGTTGATTGGCGGCGTCGTATTCGGCTACTTTGCCGGATTAACCTACTGGTTTCCAAAACTATTCGGCTTTCGGCTTCACGAAGGGCTGGGCAAAGCTGCCGCGCTTTCATGGATCCTTGGATTTGTCGTAGCCTTCACGCCACTATACGCGCTTGGATTAATGGGGGTAACGAGACGGCTGGATCATTATGCGGCCAATTCCAACTGGCAGGCATTGTTCATCATTGCGGGTATTGGTCTTGGGATTATACTACTTGGCGTACTGCTTCAGATCACACAGCTCGGTTACAGTATCTGGAAACGAAACGAGTTGCGCGTCACGAATGACCCGTGGAATGCCCGTACACTCGAGTGGTCAGTCCCATCGCCAGCTCCAGGCAATAATTTTGCCGCAACTCCTATTGTCACGACACGCGATGCGTTCTGGGAACACAAGCAAGGTGACATAAACGCTTTGACATTTCGGTATGAGGCCTTTGCTGAACCACGACCATCAAACATTGGCATAATCATCGCTGGCCTAGCCGCAGTGGGCGCATTCGCTACTATTTGGCATATATGGTGGCTTGCCGCGATAGGGTTGGCTGGTGTTGTTGTTACGGTCATCAGTATTTCGTTCCGATCAACAACCCACGACATCATCAACCCAGCCCCGCCAAAACGGAGTGAAGTGTTATGAACCATGAGCATGATACACAGACGATAAATGTTGGATTTTGGTTGTATCTTATGACCGACTGTCTGCTATTTGCCTCACTCTTTGCTACCTATGCCGTGCTGCATGGCGGCACGAATGGTGGGGTGGGTATGAGTGATATCGTAAATATGCCCTATGTGCTTATCCAAACACTACTACTTCTCCTTAGCAGTTTGACCAGCGGGGGCACCTATAGTCTGGCTTTGTCAGGCCAGTGGCATAGGGCGTATGTCTGGCTCGGTGCGACCGCAGCGCTCGGTATGGGGTTCCTTGCAATGGAGCTGCACGAGTTTATGGCACTTATTGGCGACGGTCATTCTTGGCAAAGTAGCGCGTTCTTATCATCGTTCTTTACCCTTGTCGGTACGCACGGAATTCATATTGCTGTCGGTCTCATCTGGGCATTTGTCATCATGTGGCATATGTATCGTCGCGCTTCCAAGCAGGGTCTTACACGTCAGCTCATGATATTCACCATGTTTTGGCATTTTCTTGAGCTTATTTGGATCTGCATATTTACCTTTGTGTATGCTATCGGAGGGCTGCTATGAGCCATAATCATCATCGTGTGATGCGCGCATACATGATAGGGTTTGTACTTTCGCTTATCATAACGCTTGCCTTATATATGGTGGCTACCTCATTACAAACGATTGCAACGCCCTATATCATCGCCCTACTTATCGGCCTTGCAACAATGCAAATTGTCGTACAAGTTATGTATTTTCTGCATCTGGGAAATGAAGTGAAACCTCGCTGGAATACGATCGCCTTTATTACTATGGCGATGGTAGTCGCATTTATTGTTGTCGGATCGATCTGGATTATGAACAATCTTAATTACAATATGATGCACTCTAATATGGAGGCAACGATACGTAATGACGAAGGCATGAGCCACTAATGTCATCCGTGCTGTATCGGTATAGCATGGTAACAAAACCAGGTATTGTTATCGGCAATACGCTTGCGCTTGTCACAGGCTATGTCTTTGCGCTACTAGAGGGGAGTGGTGCGTTCAACTGGCGTACCTTTCTCGGCAGTGTTATCGGCACCGCATGGGTCATGGGATCAGCATGCGTCTACAATAATTTGCTCGATCGTGACATCGACGGTATCATGGAGCGCACAAAATCACGCGCGTTTGTAACCGGAAGCATACCCCCACTACATGGCGCGTTGTATTCTATTGTGCTGCTCTATATTGGGGTATATATTCTTAGCCAGGAGCTTCCTCCATTGGCAGCATATCTAGCGCTTGCCGCGTGGGCGCTGTACGCTATTTGCTATACGCATCTCAAACGGTATTCATATTATGCTGCCCTGGTCGGCAGTATCCCGGGTTCCGCGCCGCCTGTCATTGGATACATCGTAGCTGGCGGACAATCGCTCGGCAGTGCACTCATATTATTTGCAATTGTTGTCTGTTGGCAAATGATGCATTTTTATGCAATTGCGCTCATGCGAAAGGCTGAATATGCTGCAGCCTCAATTCCTGTGATATCCGTTGTAAAAGGTGAGATTGTCACCCGTCGCCACATTGAGTGGTGGTCATGGATGCTATCCGTGGCATTAATCATCAGTACGGCATTCGCACCGCTGCCGTATGCGTTATTGGCTGCTGCCTTAAGCATGTGGCTGTTGCACTATGTTGGCCATGCTAATGCCTCACGTGAGGCTCGTACCATATTTCGTTTGTCACTGCGGTTCTTACTCTTGTGGATGGGAGCGGTTACCTTGTCGCTCATGGTCGCTTCCGCGATAAATCTGATGAGCTAAAATATTCGGACGAATGGTGAAATCGGTTCGCCTCGTATCCAAGCTCTCGCAACGTTTGCCTCAGCTCGTCGAGCGGCAAATAATCACAGGCGATATTGTTATGGCGCGCGATCACATAGCCCTGAATAACATGCTTGAGATGAATCGCATCGTGTCGCCATAAGTGCTTAATCGTAAAATGATCGTCTGAACTCAGGACTCGCGTCGCAATGGTAATCGAACCGAAAAACGGCCCCATGGTCGCAGAAACATTGAGGATATCTTCAATCCGGATGCTCATAATGTCTTCTGAAAATACAAATGCACGGCGGATGACCGTAAGTTTCGTCCGATCAAGTACGATTGTGTCTGGAAACAGGGTAGCCGGAAAGACAGTCGTTGCGCTCGCAAGTATCTCGTTTGACTTGATCAGCACGTTTTCTAGCTCAATGCTCGACTGCGGCGCTCTGCGAGTAGTTTCATCATGGCGGCGAGTACCTATGCTGCCGCTTGTGTTCGAAAGAAGGCGGCTGATAGTCAAATTGCCGGTCGCTACCCGACCAATTGAGAGCCGTAGCTGACTTATAAGATGGAGATTGCGCAAGCGTGCTGCAAAAGCTGAGCCTCCGCCTATCGAAATAGAACTCTCAGTCATATGCACCTCCTTACTGTAATTTAATTATAGCAAGAAAGTCGTTATTAGCACAACAATTTTATAGTATTATTGACATCATACGTCTCTGTCAGTCGATCAGATACGTTGAAATATTGTTTCATGTAATTGACTTCGCATATAATCCATGCTTACAACATACTATGCAGCGCGCTCTCACTATTTGCTATACTAATTGAGGCATACACTCATAGGGGCGTCGTATAGTGGTTAATACAGAGGTCTCCAAAACCTCAAACTACAGTTCGATTCTGTACGCCCCTGCCAACAGGATAGATCTCATTTTTGAGTTTTTTTGTTTATTTAGCCTCTGTTAATTTCGTCCTTTTCAGCGGTTTGGTTAAGCACTTTTTGAGTTTCCATAATTTGGCGTGATCCCTAACTTCTTTTTGCTATAGATTCAGCCAAGAGGAACAATTTAACAGATACGGAACCGTCCATATAAACGACTACAACGAAGAGTTTGGTTGGAATAATGAGAATTGCAAAGCCGGTGATAAGCAGAAAGTTAAGATGGTGGCTGGCATCACGGTCAAAATCGGTCGCTTCCTACTCTCGGCTTCAGCATGCTGGATGCCTGAACAGTCAAAATCAACTATCAACTTTGAAGATGTTATTACTGGCAAAAAGATATTGATCTGTAACTTCTCAATATGTTTACAAGCTTGGGTTGCCGACCTATACCACCATCGCCGCAAAACACGAGATGATGGGGAGGGAGTGTGTAGCAAGACCGACTGCTACGAACATACCCCCAGTCAGACTGAATTTGATATACTAATATCTATGAAAGGTCTTAGTCTTAGCCGGCCTATGGTCATGATTATTGTCGGTATACCCGGTGCTGGCAAAAGCCACTTTGCTCGTCAATTTGCCGATGTGTTCCAGACACCGCTTGTTAGCTTTGACAAAATTCGTCACATGCTTTTCTCAGAACCAAGCTTTACAAAAGATGAAGAGCTGCTTGTCGCAAGTCTTATGAACGATCAGATTCAAGAGCTCTACAAAACCAAAAAATCGTTTATTGTCGATGGAGCAGTAAATTCCAAAATGGCACGCGCCGAAATTGAACGGTCTGCTCGGAAACACGATTACTCATACCTGACAATATGGGTCCAGACCGACGCGGACTCGTCCAAGTACCGTTCGGTGACTCGAAATGCTCGTCGTGCAGGTGACGCCTATAATACCGCCATGACTGAAGATCAGTTTACTAATATGGCAAAACGGATTAACCCACCTCACGGTAATGAGCATTATGTTGTTATCAGTGGCAAACACACCTTTGCAACGCAGGCCAAAATCGTACTGCAAAAAATTGTCGCACCGCGCCAAGCAGCTGCCCCGATTTCTCGCTCTAGCACACAGCGGCCTGGAGTGAAACGTATTCTTTCAACATGAGTCTTCAGACGTTTGACGACCAGGAGTTTGGCAGTATTCGTGTCCGACGCATAAAAACTGCAAAATATGTTCGAGTACGCGTTTTACCGGGTGGCATAATATCTGCCACGATGCCACAGCTGGCATCGATTCAGCCTCTTCGAAAACTCATTAACGAATCGCGAGAAGCCTTACGCAGTGCGAGAGCAGACATGATAGTATCCGGGCCGCCCGTGTACCATAATGGCGATAGTATTGGCTCATCACACCGGATTGAACTTCATGAGGGTGCCCGACGAAGCGCTACGCGGCGCGGACAAGTCATACTATGGACCATTCCGACAGGCAGCAACAGCAATAGTTCAGAAAACCAAGAAATAGTTAGGAAGGTCGTTCGGCGTGCACTTGATGCCGAAGCAAAGGCATATCTTCCACGGCGTCTGTCATATCTTGCCGAAACAGGCGGATTTTTGTACTCATCAGTGCGGTACAGCAATGCGAAAGGCCGCTGGGGGAGCTGTAGCAACCGGGGGGTCATCAGCTTGAATGTGGCTCTCATGAACATACCCAAAGACTTGATCGACTATGTACTGGTTCATGAGCTGTCTCATACAAGACACCTGAACCACTCTGAGGCATTCTGGCAGACCGTGGCGTCGTACTATCCTGACTACAAAACCGCTCGGAAAAGCCTAAAACGCTATAGCCCCTACCTATAGCTCTCATGTATACTAATTCATAGCATGGGCGGGAAAACTTCTGACGATAAATATTTGGATATGCTGATAATGGCGGTGCAGCGTACATCGTTAGGGGTTGCGTTCTTGGTGTTCGTATATATTATCGCTGCAACGAGTGGCTATATCAGCCATTCGCCACTTTTCTCGCCGCTCAATGCCATCGTCATCGCATTTATACTTATTGTTTATGTTATTTGGAGCCATACCTACAGAGGGGTGCGGCCATACCATGCCAATTTTTGGCACTTTGTCCCACTTCATTTAATAGGCATGTTATTTCCGCTGCTCATAAGCGGCTTCATGAGTCCGATGACAACACTATGGATCGTTCTGCTGGTAATGGTTGACGTCATTTACGGACGGCTGTATATGCGTGTCAGCGCCGCCCTACTGATTCTTACTGCGCTGATGAGTATTGCAACCTTGCCAGCATCGTCATACCAGTCGCTTACCACGCAGGCTATAGACCATATCAATTACGCCTCGGTTATCATCTTAATGGGCTGGTTTGTCAGTATGCTTCGTGACGTTTCCACAAAGCAACATAATGAATTTCTAACTGTCGAGTCCAAACGCGCTGACGATAAAACACGGCTTATGACACTTATTAACAGTTTGAACGAGGCCATCGTAAGCATAAATAGTGCGGGCGTGGTACAGCTCTACAATGCATCGATGCTAAGTGTGCTTGATACAAACCAAACTCTGACGGGGAAAAAACTTGACGATATTGTGAAGCTATATGACAGCAAAAATGCGCGCTTTTGGCTGCTCAAAGCATTATCTTCCGGCGCACCGTCTATTATCCGCGACGATCTAGTGTATCATTTTAAAGACGGTGAGAGCGTCAACATTGCAATCAGCAGTTCACGAGTCCGCGGCGATAGCAACGAAACGCTTGGCTATATCCTGGTCCTTCGTGATATCACTCGCGATAAAAACCTAGACGAGGAGCGCGACGAATTCATTTCAGTGGTGTCGCACGAGCTTCGAACACCGATTACTATCACCGAGGGTACAATCTCGAATGCACAGTTGCTTATGAAAAAAGGCGCGACCCCTGATGTTATCGCGGGAGCCTTAGCTACGGCGCACGAGCAAACACTCTATCTGTCGCGAATGATCAATGACCTCAGTACATTATCGCGAGCCGAACGAGGTGTTGGCAGCAACAGGGAGCATATTAACGTTCAGGAGTTTGTCCATGAGCTCTATAAAGAATACTTACCCAAAGCACGCTCAGCTGGGCTCAAGCTCAATCTCGATATTTTAGGCACTCCTGGTCATATAAAAGCCAGCCGTCTGTACGTCGAAGAAATTTTACAAAATTTCCTGACGAATGCCATCAAATACACCCCGAACGGCCATATCGATTTTATTGTCAAAGTCGTGAAAGATAACGTGGTATTTTCGGTTAAAGATACTGGTATTGGCATCAGTAAAAGCGAGCACAACAAAATATTTGAAAAATTCTATCGTTCAGAGGACTATCGCACCCGTGAGACAAAAGGCACTGGCCTTGGGCTATACATTGTACAAAAACTTGCCCACAAAGTTGGTACACAGGTTGAAATTGAAAGCAAACTGAATCACGGCTCATCATTTAGTATACGTCTGCCGCTCGCAAGCACGCTTGACAGCAAGGGCCATGACGAGTAGTATTGACTTGACAGGACTGCTAAGCAGTCTTTTTTAGTGGGAGAAGAGGAGAACACGATGGCAGCAAAAAAGAATGATACTGTTCGTCAGTCACGGCGCTTTACGCTGCCAGTGCTTCGACGTAAGCGAAAAGACACCGAGAATGTCGGCTATTTTGAGGGTGCATGGCGCGAGCTCAAGCAGGTGCGATGGCCTGATCGCGGCGCAACGTGGAGCCTGACCGTAGCTGTCATTGTGTTCTCGGTATTTTTTGCTGGTGTTATCCTCAGCCTTGATTTTGTCTTTAACGAAGTGTTCAGAAAGGTGTTCTTATAAGATGACAAAACAACGATATGACTCGACACGCGCATGGTATGCAATCCACACATACAGTGGATATGAGGAAAAAGTTGCCGAAAGTATTCAGCAACGTGTTGAGTCGGTTGACATGGCCGACAAGATTTTTGGCGTACTTGTTCCGAAAGAAAAGCAAATTGAGATCAAGAACGGTAAACGCAAAATTGTTGAGAAAAAAATCTTCCAAGGCTACGTGCTTGTAGAGATGAAAATGACCGAGGACGCATGGTTTATCATCCGTAACACCCCAGGTGTCACCGGATTCGTCGGAACCGGTGCAGAGCCGACACCAGTGAGTGACGGGGAAATTGCCAAGATCAAAAAACGCATGGGTGTGGCGGATCCAAAACACCAGATCAACTACTCAGTCGGAGAAGTTGTGAACATTACGGACGGACCATTCAAGGGATTTGACGGTGCGATCAACGAAATCGACACTCAAAAAGGCAAGATCAAAGTCCTCGTTAGTATGTTTGGCCGCGAAACCCCGGTCGAGCTTGACGCATTACAGGTAAAAAAGGTATAATTTACCACTGTTACGCACGTGCAATTAGTTTGAAAGATGGAAAATGGGAACAGTTGAAAGCAACACAGCATGTGAACCTGTGTTGTAGCAGACTATCCCTATCTGCTTTCTGGCTTTCTTACTTTTATACTTTCTAACTTCAAATCGGAGATTTGTATGGCTAAAAAAATCATCGGTAATCTTAAATTCCGCGTACCTGGTGGCCGCGCAACCGCCGGTCCGCCAGTCGGTAGCACACTTGGTCAGTGGGGTCTCAACATGATGGATTTTATCAATCCATTCAATGACGCAACCAAAGAATACAACGGCAAAGACGTTATCGTACATCTGCAGGTCTTTGAAGACCGTACGTTTACGTGGAAATGTCTCGGCCAGCCAGTGGACGAACTAATTAAAGAGAAAACTGGTATCAAAGCCGGCTCCGGTAAGCCACACAGTGACAAAGTTGGCAAAATTACACGTAAACAACTCGAGGAAATTGCCGAAATCAAGATGAAACAACTCAATGCTAACGACCTTGACGCCGCAGTCAAAGTCGTCGCCGGAACAGCCCGCAGCATGGGCGTCACAGTTGAGGGGTAATGTGATGTCAACGCCAAATACCATTGAAGGTTTTAGAATTCTTGACAGCGCATATCAAGACGCAAAACACGACGTGATTGCCCTGGAGGCTTCACCTAACACATCTTCTGAAGGTTGCTGCAATCATACGACACGATTATTCCACGCCCGCGCTGCATTACGTATGGCAGGGGTTACCCGTAATACATTCATGCATCAATACCCCGAGATTACCAACGCGGTATTTAAAGAAGATCATGATAGGTTGGTATCACCCACATTTTCTGATTAGATTAACATAAATTAACAACGTGGGACCGCAGTAACATCAAGTACGGGTTAGCACCACGAAGGAGATCATATGGCCAAGAAAGCCGAACTGCTCGAGCAAGCTCACAAACTTAAGCTCGATGTAAGCAACCAAAATACTATCGCCGAGATAGAAGCGGCGCTTAAAACAGCAGAAGCAAGCACGAAGAAGGGAGAAGACAAAGAAGTCATTGCAGAACGCAAAGCTGGAGTTGCCAAGAGCGGCAAACGAAGTGAAAAGGCCGCTCATGAGGCCGAAGCAAAAGCCGAGAAAGAAGCTCGCAAAGAATCCCACGACACCACGCCACAAGGTGATGAAGCCGCTCATGTTAAAAAAGGTCCAACCCCAAACGTCCGCCCACACCACGCGCGAAAAGGTAAAAAATACCAGGCGGCCTATGCCAAGATTGATCATGGAAAGCTATACAGCCTCACCGATGCTGTCGCGCTCGTTGTCGAGACTAACACTGCATCATTTGATGCAAGTGCCGAAGTTCATGTCACCCTAGGCGTTGACCCACGTCAAGCTGATCAAAATATCCGCACGACTGTTGTTCTGCCGCACGGCACCGGCAAAACTATTCGCGTTGCCGCTATGGTACCGAGCGATGAAGCCGATGCTGCCAAAAAAGCTGGTGCCGATGTCGCTGGAGAAGACGCCGTGACAGCACTGCTCGACAAAGAATCCCTTGATTTTGACGTGTTGATCGCTACGCCACAGCTCATGCCACGTCTTGGCAAGTACGCACGCCTGCTTGGTCCGCGCGGCCTGATGCCAAACCCGAAAAGCGGTACCGTCAGTACTAATCCTGCTGCCGCCGTGAAAGAGGCAAAAGCCGGTAAAGTCGAGTACCGTGTCGACAAGCAGTCGATCATACACTTAAGCTTCGGCAAAGTAAGCTTTGGCGCTGACAAATTGTATGACAATGCCAAAAGTTTCTTTAGTAGCCTTCATTCCGTTAAGCCGTCGAGCATCAAAGGAACCTACATCCAGACCGTTTCCGTCACTTCGACGATGGGTCCTGGTATCAAAGTTGACCCAGCAAGCCTCATCTAGCATTCGACTGCTTTGATCTCAAAACTCTACCATTCCGGTAGAGTTTTGCTATAGTAGTTCCATGAAACTGCGTCGCATACAGGTCAAAATGCCTGAGCGCTCTGTGCGTCTTCTCGACGTGTCGCGACTCAGTGAACGTGTATCAGTTCAGAGAGGCCCCTCAAATCGCCGCCACTCCAAAGAAAAAGCCTACATTCATTATCGCAAGTCGCGTAATACATCAGGATGTGCATTTTGCCAGTTTGAAATAAACCAGGCAGAAGATATTGTCCTGGCAACCTCACACTTTTTAGTGGTGAAAAACCTGTTTCAATATGACATCTGGGACGGCTGTCCAGTGCAAGAACATTTGCTTGTTTCACCGCGTCGGCATGTCGTATCTCTGGCAGACTTCACGCCGGATGAAAAACTGGAGTATGTTAATCTCATCAGTATGTATGAGTCTAAAGGCTACTCACTCTATGCTCGCTCCGACCTGGATAATACCAAATCCGTTCCGCACCAGCACACCCATCTGATTCGTCTTGAACCGAAACGGCTTCGAGCGATGGTTTATCTCCATGCACCACACGTATTGCTGTATCGCTAAGACATCAGCTTTGTTATGATAGTAGGGAACAAAAGGAGAGGGATATGCAAGACGATACAACGAGCCAAGACTGGAAAGCGGATGATACGGGCGCTGAAGCGGACGGTTATTATGGCGACGAGGGCGGCGACTCGGAGGTTGATTTGAGTTTTCTCGATGACCAAAACCCTCAGGAGTAAACAAGTGAGACCATTAAAAATTGGGGTGGTCGTGCCCCATATTTTTATGCACCGAGACATTTTGCCGAGTGTCATATTCTCACCAGGCACATTGGCGATTGATCTCGTAAATGGCCTGCATAGAACGGGACACGACGTAACACTACTCAGCCCCGGCCCAATTGATGTCGAATGTAATAATCTTACTGCCGATCTTAGCTTGATTGAACACGAGCTGAGTGTACGCGGTGACAGTTATCTTGACCTACTCAAGAAGCACCCGTTTACATTTGTGACCCTCGCACGGCAAGTTCAAGCCGAAATTATTGCAAAAGCCTATGCCATGGCGAACAATGGAGAGTTTGATATCGTACATATCTATACTAATGAGGAGGACATTGCGCTGCCATTTGCCGAATTATGCCGTCGTCCCGTTGTGTTTACGCATCACGACCCGTTCAATTTCCTCATCAAACACAAAAATGTCTTTCCGAAATACAAACATCTCAACTGGATCTCCATCAGCCAAGCTCAGCGTCAAGGCATGCCGCAGGATACCAATTGGGCCGGCAATGTCTATCACGGAGTCGATAAGGAGAGATTCGCCCCCGTTAAAGCGCCGTCAAGGGATTATTTTGCTTACTTCGGCCGCATCATCGAACAAAAAGGCGTCCATCTTGCCATCGACGCAGTCAACGAGTACAACAAAGCCTACTCAACTCCCATTCCGCTCAAAATCGCTGGCAAACATTATGCCGAACACGCTAAAGATACATACTGGACCACCAAGATTCAACCATATTTGGCAGAGCAAATCGAATATGTCGGCTTTATTGGTGATGAGGCGGGAAAGCGCGAGTTTCTCGGTAACGCACGCGCACTCATCGTTCCATCACTTTTCGACGAGCCATTTGGCATGGTTGCCATTGAGGCGCTTGCTTGTGGTACGCCCGTCATCGCACTTGATTCAGGTGCATTGCCTGAGATTATTGAGAATGGTAAAACAGGCTATATTATCCCCAAGCAATATTCTCTACCAAAAGCACTCGACGAACCACCAATCATAGCTGCTATTGTCGATGCTCTCTCTTCGATCAGTGATATTAAACCGACCAATTGCCGGACATCGTTTATAGATCGGTTTACTACCTCAGAAATGACAAAGCAGTATCAAATGATATATCAAACGCTCATCACACAATCACCAGATCAGTCTTGATCCGGGGATGCGCCTGGTAATGTTCGAGGGTAAAGTTTTCCTCACGAAAATCATCAATAGTTTTGACATCTCCGGTAATTTTGAGGCGAGGGAACGGATACGGCGTGCGGCCCAATTGTTCTTTAGCGGCGTCGATGTGGTTTTTATACAAATGCGCATTGCCAGCCGAAATGATCAGCTCGCGCGGTTCAAGATCAGTAAGATATGCCACCATGTAGAGCAACATGGCGTATTGTGCGATATTAAACGGTGCACCAAGAAATACATCCCACGAGCGCTGATACAGTTGTAGTCGCAGCTTCCCTTTGGTTACATCAAACTGAAACATCGTATGGCAGGGCGGGAGACGCATCTCATCGAGCTCGCCAGCATTCCAGGCGCTCACAATAATACCTTTGCTATGCGGATTAGTCTTAATTTCATTGATTGCCCACGCTAGCTGGTCAAACTCAGTGCCGTCTGTCCGCAGCCAGTGTCGCCATTGCACACCGTAGACGCGCCCAAGATCCGTCTTGCCTTCATGCAAAAACCCATCCCAGTAATGAATCTTGTGGTCATGCAGATACTTCACGTCAGAGCTTCCGGAAATAAACCATAATAACTCATGCAGCAAAATCTTAAATGGCATTTTCTTAGTGGTCAGAAGAGGAAACCCATAGCGCAAATCAAACCGCACTTGCGCACCAAAAACACCTTTGATCGGATGAATGCCTCTCGTTGGCTTCGTCTTTCCTTCATCAATAATCTGCTGCATCAGGTCAAGATACTGATATTCGGGATGTTGTTTCATAGTTCCTCCTGTAATTTTTTTGTTCGTATGCCGGCGGCATGGAGTACATCAAGCGAAGCTTTATCCCACCAGTCATATAAATATGACACTTCAGCCACGTTTGTAGCCGCAATTATTTTTGCACAACGTAGGCAAGGTGACATGGTGAGAAGCAATATCGAACCGGTTACATCGATGGCGTTTGCTTCAGCGGCCGATAGTGCTGCAATCTCGGCATGGACTACCTCGGGTCTCGTCACTAATTTGCCGTCAATCACATCTTCCATAGGGCCTCCAGTCGGGTTGTGATTAATACCGCTGGAAATGATAGTGCCATTTTTTATCAGAAAACATGCCACGCCACCAAGCTTTGCCGGTGGTACTTTCGCAAGCTTTTTGAGTGGTTTAATCAAATATGTGTAATCAACTATCTCAGACATATTTTTCCCCGAAGCGCTTGGCTAGTTTTTGCATTTTGTCAGTATGTGCACGGTATTTTTCGGCATTTTCATATGGCGTATCCTGAAGTTCACGATAGCTCCAGCTACTGAGATCAGGTGAGTCGAATGGGATACAATGAAAATGTAAATGCTCAACCGTACTCTGAGCATCAACGCCATCTTTTTGGACAATTTGCATGCCTTTGACGCCGTGAACATCGCGAATCATTTTTTTCGCAAGATAGAACATTTTGCGCATCGTTTCCCATTCCTGCGGTGTTAATTCTTTGACAGAACGAATATGGCGTCGAGGGATAACGAGCAAGTGTCCATCGATATAGGCATAGGCTGGTACCGTCATGTATACATCATGTTCTTCATAAATTTCATGATGTTTTTGGACTGCATCATGGCCACAAAAGACACATCGTCCAACTGTCTGCCAAATCTGATCATAGGCACCGCTCGTCCGCGCCGTCCGATACGCATCTTCCTGTTGGAGTTCTTGCGCTGTCAGCTCGATATGTGTCTCACTTAACTCTTGGCTCATGACTCTTGACTCTACTTCTCCTTGAGGGGGTCTTTGCGGTACTGCATAAAATCCTTAAGTACATCACTGAGATGCCCGCCAATTGCCCGCTGTAAAATTTGCGTCGTCGAAATGCTAGTCGATTGACGATCAACTACCACCACCTCGCCACCATATTTCGTCACCGTTTTGTACTCTTTAGATTCTTTATATTCGCTTGTCCAATCTTCTTTGACAGTGATGTAGGTGTCCGGCTTTAAAAGACCTAGAGTTGGCACGCAACTGGGCTCAGGTAAGATAGTTACAAAATCAACTGAGCGCAAAAACGTCAGCATTTCAGCACGGATTTTTTCATCTAAAATCGGCTTGTTGGGACCTTTGACATTACGGATAGCCGCGTTAGAGCTGACGCCCACAATAAGCACATCGCCATATTCTTTGGCCCTTTCTAGGTAGCGGCACTGACCGGCATGAATCAAATCCCAACTGCCAGCCGTAAAGACCACTTTTTTACCTGATTCTTTCAGCTTGTCGTGTAGTGTCATCAGATCACTTTGTGAAATCAGCCGCTTACGCCACGCAGCACTTGCCATGTCCCCCTCCTACTTGTTTTCACCTCAATTTAGTCTCTATATTGTAGCACTTTTCGCTCGATCAACATATCGCGCGTACGCAGAAAATGATGATTTTGCGGCAGCGACTCATATGGATTGTCGCGCAAAAATTTATAAAAATCATATTCCAAAAAAAATGTCACTAAACGATCGATTAGCCCTCTTGTCTGGCTGTCATTATTAAGCGTGGCTCGGCTGCGTTTGACGTAGCCTGAATCAATAAAGTATTTGTAAATTTTTGCATTGGTTTTGTTGGCACAGTCAACATACAGAAACGCCAGCGTTCGGGCGATATCGCATAGTACCGGACCTTGGCAGGCTTTTTCAAAATCCAGCAGGCCACTAAGCGTCACACTGCCAATCGTATACCGAGTTGCAGCTGCGTTACGTTGAAACAAGACATTCCCCCGTACAAAATCCATATGGAGTGGTTGAACAGGGAGACGGCTAAGTTCATCAAACAAATCAGGGTGATTTTGACAGGGGTCATAAGGCAATCCCAGGTGAAGTTTGTCGTGCATTGCTTGAACAACGCCGTCGCGTGTATAGTACCGCCGTATCCGCTGGCTGATCGCTTCGTACTCGCTGGCAAAAGGCGGTAGCGGCCCAGCGTACCCCTGCAGAAATGAGTGCATATCGCCCATGACCATCCCAAGTAGCTTGATATGCTTCATTGTGTATGCTTCCCACGGTATAGTAGTGCCCGGCAGATAACGGTACAGACTCCCATAACGATTGCCGACTCTCAAAATACGTGGACTTATGGGTGCACGGGCAGGGATGTCTTTCCCCAGTAAAAAACTGCCAATAGTGTTGGCACGCTTGATCCGTTCGATACTGCTCGGCTCATGCTTATACAATATAAAATTCAACGTGTTTCCAGCGGCATCAACAAAACTATACGAACTATTGCGATAGCCGGACTCTACATCGAGCGGCTCCGCCACCGTGTGCCCGTACATGGCAACTCCGCGCGAGATAACATCCCACCCCACACCACCTGGCCTAAGGGTATTCATAGTATAATGCTACCATAGATCGAAAAAGGAGGACTGTGGGGATTTTTATCGCAATCGAAGGCGGCGATGGCTCAGGCAAAGCGACCCAGGCAAGTCAGTTGGCTCAACGCCTGGCGGTGACACACAAGGTGTTGCATGTTAGTTTTCCAAACTACGGTACGCCCTCGGCGAAATTTATTGAAGCCTACCTCAACGGCGTGTACGGCTCCGCGCCAGACATTGCACCTCAGCTGGCTGGTCCGCTGTATGCAATCGATCGTTTCGCCAGGCGCGACGAAATGCGCGAAACGCTAACACAGCCTGATGCGATTGTTATTACTGATCGATACGTAGCATCCAACCTGGCATACCAGGGCGCAAAAATCGCTGATATATCATTACGCCGCATATTTTATGACGATCTACGGCGTCTCGAATACGACATTTTAGGCCTGCCAAAGCCTGACTGTAACCTCGTACTGTTGGTGCCTCCAGCTGTCGCACAGGAACACATGAAGCAGCGTAAGCCGCGCTCATACACGACAAGATTTCATGACGATCACGAAAAAGATTCGGACTATCTTGTGCGTGCAAATGCCGGGTACGAAGAGCTCATCGGACTTTACCCTGATGAATTCAGCCGCGTCAACTGCATGCAACCTTCAGGTGGTATGCGGCCTGTCCAGGAAATAGCTGACGATGTTTGGGATATCATTGCGCCACTAGTTCAACGGCGTTCGTAGACGACAAAATCATAATCATGGGGATTTTTATCATCTTTCTTATGGTGCTCGCGGCTGGTTTCCCGCCATGTGGCAGCATCTATCTCCGGAAACACAACATCACCGTCAATATCAGCGTGAATATCCGTGACGTATAGCCGATCAGCCAATGCAAATGTTTGCCGCCACAACTCTGCGCCGCCAATAATAAAACAATCGCCAAGGGTTGAAATCTTGGCGACATCATGAATAACTGTCACGCCTGGGTACGAAAAACCCTGATCACGTGTCACAACAACATTGTGTCGTCTCGGCAAAATTGTGCCATTTCGGTCAATAATCGACTGGAACGTCTTGCGCCCCATCACGATCGTGTGTCCTGTTGTTAGCGCCTGAAAATGCTTTAAGTCAGCTGGCAAATGCCAGGGCAGGGCATTACGATTACCAATGACATTGTTTTGAGCTTTGGCGACGATAAATGAGATCATACTCTCTATACTACAGAACTATGGAATAATTATAAAAGATTCAGTGCGTTAGATGTGTGTTGCAACCGGGACGAAGAGCCAAAAAACTCTCCGCCTCGGTTGCAGATACCGCTACTTGCTGTTGAGTTTCCGGAGGGCGGCCTCGTCTTCGCGTGCCGCCTTGGCAAGTCGGTCGGCCGAATCGCCGGGCTTATGGGACTTTTCCTCCTGGGACTTACCGAATCGTCCGACCTCGTCAGCCGCTTTATCGAGCCAGCCCATGATCTTTTCCTTCCGTAGGGTATGTAGCGATTGCTACATGCTTATTCTAGCATATATTTAATCATGAGTAAATTTTGTGTTTTACATAGCTTGCTCTGATATTCGGGTGTGATATAATATATGTATTCGTTACCAAAGACAGTGGCAGCGGCAACGCTTAATATGCTACCGAGGCAACAAACTGCGTATCGACAGATTGCAGAATGTCTTGTCCCGATTGGTATCGGGATTTTGTTTGTAACGAGGTAGATTAACATCTCTGGTCAACCAATTTCAACGTAAGTTTATAAGGAGCGATGAATGGCAATTTCACGCGATAAAAAACAAGCGTTGGTAACTGATTTTAGCACTGTGCTCGGCTCTGCAAAGATGACTGTTGCCGCCAAATATGACGGCACAACGGTCGCTGACTTGCAGGAATTACGCCGCGCCGCTCGCGAAGCAGGTGTCGGCATAAAGGTCATTAAAAACCGATTAGTCCGCACATCCATGGGGCTCACGAAAGGTTTTGAGAAAACCGACACAAGCTTGCTGACCGGCCAGTTGCTGTATGCCTACAGCAATGACGACGAAGTTGCACCAGCCCAAGTGATCAATACGTTTGCAAAAACGCATCCTACCCTGGAGCTCGTGGCAGGTTTTGACAATTCTGGCGCGACGTTAGCGACTGAAGAAGTCAAAGCACTCGCTGGTCTGCCAAGCAAGAATCAGCTCGTTGCCGAGGTTGTGGCACAATTACTCAGCCCGGTCCACGATGTTACCAATGCGCTATCTGGAAACCTACACAATCTTTTGGACGGCGTGGCCGCCAAAAGCAGTTAGGAAGTTTGAAAGTGAGAAAGTTAGAAAGTATTTTTCTAGCTCACTCGCTTCAGCTTTCTAACTTTTATACTTTTTAACTTTCCAACCTAAGGAGACTAATTATGGCAGATGTTAAAAAACTGGCCGAGGAACTGACAAAACTGACAGTTCTCGAGGTCAACGAACTCAAAAATGTACTAAAAGACGAATACGGTATTGAGCCAGCCGCAGCCGCTGTTGCAGTCGCCGGCCCAGCCGCTGGCGGTGCCGATGCAGGCGCTGCTGCTGACGAGAAAACTGAGTTTACCGTTACGCTCAAAGACGGCGGCGCCCAAAAAGTCGCTGTCATCAAAGCCGTTAAAGACCTGACCGGTCTTGGCCTTGGTGAAGCAAAAGCACTTGTTGACAACGCTCCAAGCCCAATCAAAGAAAAGGTAAGTAAAGAAGACGCTGACGCCGCTAAAAAAGCCCTTGAGGACGCTGGCGCAACTGTTGAGCTGAGCTAGTACCGATAAAGACCAGAGACTGTTATCTTACGAACTAACGAATCCCGCCTAAAATACGTGGCGGGATTCATTTTGTCCAGAACAAAATTAACAACGTATTTACGGTGTCATCTTGTCACTGTGTGGAAAACACCTCCGTGCCAGTCTTGACATGATGACCTCAGGATGATACGCTCAAGGTAATATCACCTACATAAAAACAGACAAGGATGCGAGCAATGTCTGATCTACCAGAAAAACAGGTTAAACGACTACGAAGCCTTATTACAGAGGCTGAAACTAATTTGGCTGCCGCCAAAGAGTTACTTATTAGTATCGCTGGGGACGATAATATGCCCCATGTTAACCCTGAAGATGTTGCAGGCAAAGTCATTGAAGGAGTATTCGACGGTCAAGCGATGATCGGACCGGATGGTAAAACCTACCCAGTACCCGCAAATTACGCTAGTAAATCAAAGCTTATAGAGGGTGACATATTGAAACTAACCATTGCTGATGACGGCGGATTTATTTACAAACAAATTGGTCCCGTCGCTCGTCGTCAGGTAATCGGTACGCTCGTCCAACATGACGGCGGTTACTACGTTGAGGTGAGCGGCCGCGAATACCGTGTGCTACTCGCCAGCGTTACGTATTTCAAAGCAAAAGTTGGCGACCAAGTTAGCATCATCATCCCAGAAGATAATCGTGAAGCAGTCTGGGCAGCTGTCGAAGCAGGGCTCTAATTAGCAAAGTAGCCTTTAGAAATCAGATGTTGGATTTTGGAAAGATCCGCACTTGCGGCGCTTTTTTGCATGAGCAATATGTCATCATTAATTGCATTGCTATACTAGACGTGAACCAAAGGAGGGAAAATGCCGGGGAAGATTTCAAGAGATATTGAGTTTCTATATGAGATGGGAACGATTCGTTTTATTGATCGTATGTGGAAGCGGTTTCTGAATTCTGATTTTGCCAATCTCGCAGAGCATCACTTTAGGATGTTTTGGATCGCAATGGTTATTGCGAGTCGAGAGGGCAATGCTGACACAGGCAAAATCGCCAAAATGGTACTTATCCATGATATTGCCGAAAGCCGAACAGGCGATGTCGACTACTTGGCGCGACAATATGTCGAGCGCAACGAAAATCTCGGCATCAAAGACATGCTCACGGCGACCTCAATCGAAAAGGAGTTCTACGCTATCTGGGAGGAGTATGAAGCAAGAGAAACTATTGAGGCAAAAATTGCCAAAGACGCAGATAACCTTGATGTTGATTTCGAGCTAGCTGAGCAGGCTGTCCGCGGAGGTAAGCTGCACGACGACTGGAAAGAAAACCGCGAATTTGTTGCTCGCAATAAACTCTACACGGAATCAGCCAAGCTACTATTTGACGAACTGCGCCTCGCCAACCCACATGATTGGCACCGTAAAGGTCGCACCCGGATCAATGACGGCGACTGGCGACATTAGGGTATGATCGCGCCATATTTCACGCGACCATTGTGATTACTACGCCATTCTTTTTCCCATAAACAGGTATAATAAAAAGGCTAAGAGGTGAGGGGAATTGAGCCAGTCATTATACCGTAAATACCGTTCACGCGGGTTTGATGAAATCGTCGGTCAACGTCATGTGACCGATCTTTTGGCTACTGCCGTCAAAAACGGTGCTATCAGCCACGCCTATCTTTTTACTGGTCCACGCGGCACAGGCAAAACAAGCGTTGCTCGTATTCTCGCCCACGAGATCAATGGCCTGCCATATACTGACGATTCAACCCATCTCGATATCATTGAAATCGATGCTGCCAGCAACCGGCGTATCGACGATATTCGTGATCTGCGCGAAAAGGTCCATATCGCACCGTCTAGTGCCTCCTACAAAGTGTATATTATCGACGAAGTCCACATGCTGACCGGAGAGAGTTTTAATGCACTGCTCAAAACACTTGAGGAGCCGCCTGCTCATGCAATTTTTATCTTGGCAACCACGGAGCTACACAAAGTACCGGCCACCATTATCAGCCGTACGCAACGTTTTCATTTCCGGCCAGGCACCGCTGAGGATATTGTTGCTCATCTAAAGAATATCGCCTCCTCAGAAAACATTAGCATAGATGATGACGCCCTGCGACTCATTGCTCAGCACAGCGAAGGTGGTTTCCGTGATAGTGTCAGCCTGCTAGATCAGGCGTCATCGCTGTCGACTACTGCCATCACCCGAAATGATATCGAGTCGCTTCTTGGACTGGCGCCCGAAACTGTTATGAACACCATCCTTGGGCATATTTCGGACGACACGCCACTAGACGCTATTCCACGTATTATCACGCTAATCGACGAAGGTGCCTCGCCCGCAAGCATCATTGACCAGCTACTGGCTACCGCGGCCCGCAAGGCATTATCGCAGCCTAAGCTATACCGGCTGATACATGTGCTGTTGGAAATACCTCGTGGTAACCTGCTGCAATTGCGACTCATCGCAGCCATTGCTAGCCTTGACCCCTCGTCAACACCTCCCTCTCCAAGCGGCCCGAAGGATGATAGTCCCGTAGTTTCATCAGCTCCGATGGCACCCCTGGTGAAGCCCGTCCCTGTTCCTGCGGCCATCCCACGCGAAACCCCAGCCCCACAGCCAGCAGTAAAGGAGACTAACCGGGCAGCCGTAGCGCAGTCGGCAGCAGACCAAGCATTGCCACCAGATTTTAACTGGGACACGGTACTTCAGCACCTCAAAAAAGATGCTCCCGCTATCTATAGCGTCGCCAAGCATGCAGTTGCTATAGTAGACGGCGCACGGCTTACATTGACGTTCCATTATGCATTGCACCGTAAGAAAATGGAGAGCGACAAATACCGCCTTCATCTCGTCCAAATCATACAAGACATGTACGCAGTAGCTCCTGAGATTGTCGCTGAAAATGAGGCAGAACCGGTATTGAATACGAAAATGTCGGAAGTTGCTGATATCATGGGTGGGGGAGAGGCGGTTCAGCTACCGTCTCAAGGAAAATAATCACATGGCACAACGTACCCCACCACCCCAGCCCCCCGAGGGAAAACTTCCGCCGCAAAATATCGATGCAGAGATGAGCATATTGGGTGCTATTCTAATCGATGAAGAAGTGCTCGCTGATGTAACTGATAAACTACATAGCGATGACTTCTACGAAAAGCGTCATCAGATTATTTTTGCAGCCATGCTCCGACTGTTTGAGCGTCACCGGCCAATCGACTTACTAACACTCAGCGATGAGCTGGAGAAGAAAAGTCAGCTTGAAGCGGTCGGCGGATCGAGCTACCTCAGCGAACTGACAAACTACGTCCCGACAGCCGCGAATGCCGGGGCCTACGCTGAGCTTGTCGCTCAACGAGCAGTGCGGCGACGACTTATCAAGGCAAGCGCCGATATTGCCGAGCTTGCCTACCAAGACGACAACAACACTCAGGAAATCCTGGAACGTGCTGAGGCTGAGCTTTTTTCTGTCAGCGATACGAGCCTCAAACAAGATCTTGTCAGTCTCGAGCAGATCCTAACAGAAAGTTTTGACCGCATGGAAGAACTCCATCGCGACAGGGGCAAATTACGAGGCATTCGAACAGGCTGGCGCGATCTTGACAACCTGACAGCCGGGCTGCAACGGTCTGACCTGCTTATTATCGCAGCACGCCCTGCAATGGGCAAAACAACTCTCGTGACAAATCTTGCATACAATGTCGCAGCCAAATCTCACCAGTCAGTCTTGTTTTTTTCTCTTGAGATGAGCAAGGAGCAGCTGGTTGACCGTATGCTGGCGGACGCGAGCGGCGTTGACGCCTGGAATATCCGAACCGGGAACCTTAGCGATGATGATTTTGAAAAACTGTCAACCGCAATGGGTGAGATGGCAGAAGCACCAATATTTATTGATGACACTCCTGGTCTAACAGTGCTCGAAATGCGCACCAAAGCCCGACGACAGGCTCACATGCAGCCACTTGGACTTATCATCGTCGACTACTTGCAACTAATGCAGGGAAGCAGCCGGGGTAACGAATTTAACCGCGTTCAGGAAGTGAGCGAAATTAGCCGCGGCCTTAAACTGATCGCCCGCGAGCTCAACGTACCTGTTATCGCTCTTTCACAGCTTAGCCGGAGCGTGGAAAACCGCAACCCACAAATCCCACAGCTTGCCGACTTGCGCGAGTCCGGCTCTATCGAGCAAGATGCCGACCTGGTGGCATTTATTTATCGCGAAGCATACTACAACCCCGATACCGACCGACAAAATATTACCGATCTTATCATCGCCAAACATCGTAATGGCCCAACCGGCAAAGTAGAGCTAT
>CAZHGM010000008.1:0-29547 GCA_964532145.1 uncultured Candidatus Saccharibacteria bacterium
CCAGGATCAAACTCTCCATAAAAGATTTTGAATTTTGGTTCAAAACACCTATCTGAAACAGATAGGATTTACTGACGAAAATTGATTTGCACTGCCAAATTGTAAATGTTCTCTTCGTTCTGCCACCTCCAATAACGATATATCGTGACAGACTAGTGACCATTCTACGTGTTGTAATCACAGATGTCAACACTAATCCTACGCTATTACTGGAAAATTACGTTATAAAAAATGCAACGATACACCCAACTACGATACCTATCCCTGTTCCAGCAACAACCTCTTTCGGTTTGTGACCCAGCGCGATCCGCGGGCGAGGATCATTAGCAAATGGCGATGTTTCGATAAGACGCACCAAAGCTTGCCCCTGCTCACCGATCGATCGGCGAGCAACAAGCGCATCGTAGATGGTGAGCATTGCTAGAGTGGCAACCACAGCAAACAATGTACTGAAGCCCTCATGAACGAATATGACGGTCGAAATACTTGCAACGACCGCCGAATGCCCGCTCGGCATACTACCAGAGTAGAAGAGGCTCTTCCAGGTACGCTGCGATGCAGGGCGCAGAACATACTTAATAAGCTGGGCAACTACAAACCCTCCAACGGGCGCCAAAAGGTATGCATAGCTACTCTGCATTCTCAGCTTCCTCGGCTGGCTGCTCTTGGATCAACCCGATAGATGCAACACTATCCTCATCATTGAGACGCATTACACGAACGCCCTGAGTTGTTCGGCCAAGAGTTGGAATATCTTTCAGGGCGACACGGATAGTTTGGCCTTTTGTTGAGATCATGATAACTTCAGAATCATCGGCCGACAGAGAACGAACAGTTATGAGATGCCCCGTTTTTGCAGTTACAACCGCCGCCTTAATACCCACGCCACCACGTTTATGGGTTGGGAAGTTTAATACCTTCGTCAGCTTCCCGTAGCCCTTCTCACTCATAACGAGGAGGTGGGGGTCGCCCGCAGCAAGATCCATCCCAACAACTTTGTCACCCGCTCTTAGGCGTATACCCCGAACGCCTCTGGCAGAACGGCCCATTGGACGTGCATCAGATTCTGTGAATCGAATCGCCTGACCCATGGCAGTCGATATAACCACTTCATCTTTGCCGCTGCTCTGCCGAATCCAGCGAAGCTCATCTCCATCATCAAGCTTTATAGCGATCAGCCCAGTCTGACGAATATTACCATAATCCTTTAGCGGCGTCTTTTTGACCGTACCGTTTAACGTTGCCATAAACAAGTAGCTATCATCTTCTTGCTGGTCTTTAGGTATTGTGATTATGGAAGTAATTTTTTCCTCAGGCTGCATCTGGAGGAGATTCACCGCCGCCACCCCTTTTGCCTGTAGGCTGGCCGCCGGCACTTCATAGGCCTTCAAGCGGAAAACACGACCTTTGTTTGTGAAGAACAAAAGCCAGTCATGGGTTGTGCACGTAACAAGCTGATCAATAACGTCAAGCTCTTTCGTTGTCATCCCCCTTTTTCCTTTACCACCTCGATGCTGACGCCTATACTCTGTCGTCAATGTTCGTTTGATATAATTTTCTGTTGTCAATAAAACAACTACATCCTCATCAGGGATAAGCTCTTCATCGCTAAACTTGCCTAATTCATGGTTAATAATCTGCGTACGACGATCATCCCCATGCTTCTCTTTCATTTCAAGTAGCTCAGCCGTAATTACTTTAAGTATCTCCCCTTCATCTGCCAGAATAGCCTCCAGCTTCTGTATGAGGGCGAGAAGCTCCTTAAGCTCATTCTCAATAGCATCACGTTCAAGCCCTGTCAGCCGTCTGAGCTGCATTGCCAAGATTGCCTTCGCCTGAATCACACTGAGGCCAAATTTCTCAATCAATGCCGCTTCCGCCTCATCGGTCGTCTTGCTCGCGCGGATCGTCTTAATAACTTCATCGATATGGTCAAGAGCAATCTTGTAGCCTTCCAGAATATGTGCCCGTTCCTTGGCACGTCGAAGCTCATACTCAGTGCGTCGGCGAACAACAACCTGACGATGCTTAATAAACTCGCTTAATATTTCCTGGAGTCCAAGAATGCGCGGCTGGATGCCGTCGACAAGAGCAAGCATATTATAGTGAAATGTCGTTTGTAACGATGTCAGTTTGTAGAGCTGGTTGAGAACTTTTTTAGGATAGGCATCCTTTTTAAGCTCAATAACCAGCCGTACGACACCTCGCGCGCTTTCGTCACGAACGTTTTGGATGTTTATCTTTTTTTCGTGGTACAGTTCTGCAATACGCTCTATAAGTGTAGCTTTATTTACACCATATGGCATTTCAGTAACAACAATCTGGTGTCGGCCTTTTTTTGTTTCTTCAATTTCTACAACAGCCCGCATTGTGACGCTGCCTCTCCCAGTCGCATAGGCTTGACGCATCGGTGCACCCCCATACACGATTCCACCCGTAGGAAAATCGGGGCCCTTTACATACTTCATGAGGTCATCGACAGTAGCATCTGGAGCACTTATCAAATGGACCGTCGCATCCACGAGCTCACTTAGATTATGCGTTGGAATACTTGTTGCCATTCCAACAGCAATCCCGACCTGACCGTTCAATAAGAGATTGGGTAGCTTGGCAGGTAGCACTGTTGGTTCCTGGTGAGAGGCGTCGTAGTTATCTCGAAAATCAACCGTTTCTTTGTCGAGATCAACAAGTAACTCAGCCCCGGCTTTGCCAAGTCGAGCTTCCGTATAACGGTAGGCGGCTGGCGGATCTCCGTCCATTGATCCGAAGTTACCCTGCCCATTGACAAGCGGGTATCTCATTACCCAATCTTGCGCCAAACGAACCATCGCATCGTAAATACTCGAGTCTCCATGCGGGTGGTACTTACCCATTACCTCACCGACGATTTGTGCACTTTTCACTGTTTTACTGGACGGCCCAATACCCATTTTATCCATGACATACAAGATACGTCGATGCACGGGTTTAAGGCCATCTCTTACATCTGGCAGGGCACGATCAACAATCACGCTCATTGAGTAGCGCAGGAAGCTCTCTTCCATAACATCTTCAACTGTTCTCTTTTCTACAACTCTAGAATGTGTTGCGACAATCAATTCCCCCTCTACAGGAGTATCCATTTCATTTGATGTATTTTTATCATCCTCATTAGGAAATATCTGTTCTTCATTCATTCTATACGTCCAATTCTTCTAGACTTACGTCTTTGGCGCGAGCCTGGATAAAGTTCTTGCGCAACAACACCTCGTCACCCATTAATTTTGTAAAAATAGCATCGGCCTTTTCCGCATCCTGCAGCTTCACCTGAATAAGCACTCTATTCTCAGGGTTCATTGTGGTATCCCAGAGTTGCGTAGCGTCCATCTCGCCAAGACCCTTATAGCGTTGAATATCCGTAAGGCCAGCCTGTTTCAAAAGTGAGTCCTCGGGATTAATTTTAACGCTTTTTAGACGCCGCTCTTCGACAAGAGTGCGTTGTATCTGGTCGCGCTCTTCGTCGCTATATGCGTAGATACGTTTGTTGTTTGGCCCTTTGAGTAAGAACAGTGGCGGTTTTGCCAGATAAATATGTCCCCCCTCAACAACCTCTCGCATATAGCGGAAAAAGAACGTCATAAGCAGAGTTGCGATATGGCTTCCATCTACATCAGCATCTGTCATGATGATTATACGGTGATAGCGTAGGTTGCTAATATCAAACTGTTCGCCTATCCCGACGCCGATTCCCTGAATAAGAGCGACTATCTCTTTATTAGCAAACATTTTATCCAAACGGGCTCGCTCGGTATTAAGCACCTTACCTCGAAGTGGCAAGATGGCCTGAGTCCTGGAGTCCCGACCACTTTTAGCAGAGCCGCCTGCTGAATCACCCTCGACGATATATAGTTCACACTCCTCTGGACTGCGACTAGAACAATCCCATAACTTTCCCGGTAAGCCCATGCCATCGAGTGCTCCCTTTCGAATAACATTATCCCTGGCGGCACGTGCTGCCTTGCGAGCACGAGCAGCAAGCAGAGCCTTACCAATAATCTTCTTGGCAATAGCTGGGTGTTCTTCGAGATAGTAGGCGAAATACTCATTCATAACCTGTTCGACGTAACGCCGCATCTCAGGGTTACCAAGTTTATTCTTTGTTTGGCCTTCAAACTGTGGGTCAGGCAATTTAACAAGAATGATCGCCGTCAATCCTTCACGGATATCATCACCCGTTAGATTCTCCTCTTTCTCCTTAAGAAGACTGTTTTTACGAGCATAGTCGTTAATGACCCGTGTCATGGCCGAACGAAACCCAACAAGATGAGTTCCACCTTCGGGATTATATACGTTATTAGCGAAAGCCTTGACTGTTTCAGTGAAGCTATCATTGTATTGGACTGCAACCTCAACCAGGCAATCTTCGACAGGTCGTTCAACATAAAAGATATCTTCATCAACTACTTCTTTGCCAATATTAAGGTGCTTGACATAGCTTTGAATCCCGCCCTCAAAATAAAATGTATAGCGTTCACCAGTCCGTTCATCGTGAACTGAGGCTTTAACGCCTTTTGTAAGATAGGCTTGATGCCTGAGGTAGCTCAATACCCACTCATAGTCGAAGGACACCGTCTCTTTAAAAATCGATGGGTCTGGATAAAAGGTGATACTGGTTCCTTGCGGCCGGTCTGTTTTGCCGATCTTCTTAAGGGGACCGGTTGGTACACCAACTGCGAACTCCAAACGGTACAACTCGCCAGCTTTTACTACTTCTGCGATTAGTGTCGTAGAAAGCGCATTTACCACACTTGAACCCACGCCGTGCAACCCAGAGGATACTTTGTAGCCGCCTCCACCAAACTTACCACCTGCGTGCAAAACCGTGAGAACAGTTTCCAGTGTACTAACACCGGTTTTCGGGTGTTTATCGATGGGGATACCGCGCCCATCATCAGTTACCCGGCATCCACCGTCAGCCAAAAGCGTAATGTCGACGAACGTCGCATATCCCGCAATCGCCTCATCGATACAGTTATCGGCTATTTCCTTTATAAGATGATGCACGCCGTCATAGCCCGTACTTCCAATATACATACCGGGACGCTTTCGTACCGGCTCGAGCCCTTCTAGTACCTGAATTTGGCTCGCATCATATTCTGCTCGGCCTGTTTGTTTGCTCACGAGTTTATACTCCCTCACTTAATATCACTGCCGCATAACATTCTAGGGGCGACAGCACTTTACACTTCCCATATTATAGCGGAAAGCTAGTATTCAAACAACTGCTTGCGTTGAACACAATGGTTATGCTATTCTCTTGATAAGGAGTTGATTAAAAAACAAAAAACATGTTTCGAAAACTGGTATCAGGGCTGCCTTTTTCGCCGGCACTCGTCAGTAGTCTTGGCTTTTACGCTACACGACTGAGAAAAGAAGAAGCAACCCGGCGCCTAGGGTTGATATTTACCGCTTTAGCACTTGTCGTGCAGTCATTTGCAGTTTTTTCCCCTCCTGAGCCTGCGAATGCGGCAAGCTCAAACGATATCGTATATGGCGGCGTCAAAACCCTAGCTGATGTACTGGCCGTCTACGATGATCCTACAAAGGACTTCAAAAAAATACTCACCTATAACGGTATTACGCGCGCTGAGCTGGCAGCCGCAAAAGATACTACCATTAATTCCCAGGAGTACGGCAAGGGTGATAATGCTTGGATTTCATGGGGCCGAAACTCACGATTCAGCGCGGCACAAGGTGAGGTAAAACATAACATCGATGGCACAATTGTTTACTCGCGGCCATTGTGGCGATTCGACACAACAGACTGGACAAGTGTACATGGCTCAACCTACGAGGTATTCCGTGGCACGTCCAAAAGTCTCGGGGTGTTCGCAATCATGAAAGATTGTGGCAACCTTGCCGCTACCAAACTTCCCACGCCAAAGCCACCAGAACCAAAACCAACTGCAGAATGTACAGTCCTTAACACGATAAAACTGAGTGACAACCAGTATAAATTCCAAGTGAAAGCTGCTGTCACGGAAGACGCAACCATTAGTAGTTATCGGCTCGCGATCCACGACGCAGGTGATAGCGTTGTAAAATCATACACGAAAGCAAGCACTGCAACTACCGTTGATTTCCCGGCAACGACGCTCCCCCCTGGTACGTATGTGGCAAAGGCCATCGTCATCACCTCACTGGGCGACCGAACGAGCGCCGACTGTACGAAATCATTCATAATCCCAAAGCCACTCACCCCCACCCACCCCTCTGTATCCATAACAAAAGATGTTGATGGCCAAAAGCAGAAAGTTGTCGAGGTTAATAAGAATTTCACGTACACCATCGTCGTAAAAAATACCGGGGATGTCGTCTTAAAAAATGTAGCCGTCACCGACACGCCGCCAGATGGAATAACCCTTATAAAGGTTACGGATGACAAGGGTGCCATAAAAAATAATCGCTGGTCATACTCGCTTCCCTCACTGAATGTCGGCCAAAGTATAACGGTGCATATCACTGCCAAAGTCGACAAATACACACCGAGACTTCTTACCAATACTGCATGTGTCGAAACCCCGACGGTGACCGGTACCAACCCTGACGACTGTGATGATGCTACGGTTGAGCTCCCCGCCCCTACTATCACGGTCTGTGAGCTCAAAACCTACCAAATGGTGACGATAAAAGAGAGTGATTTCAATTCGGCGCTTCACTCAAAAAACCCAAATGACTGCAAACGCCTCCAAGTTTGTAATATCGCTTCTGACACCATCATCACCATTCGTGAAACCGAGTTTGACGCAAAAAAGCATACAAAAGTTCTCGCCCAGTGTGACAATATGCAGGTGTGTGATCTCACTACTGGCGATGTTGTAACTATTCCACGAAATAACTTCGACAACAACAAGCACTCTAAGGACGCGAACGACTGTCAGGCATCGACCTCGCTCACAAAAGAGGCAACCAATCTTACACAGAACGGCACTGCCAGCGGAGTCCTTGCTCAAGCTGGTGACCGCATACAGTTTACGCTTTCCGCTCGAAACTCGGGTAACGTTGATACCTCGCTCGATTTCAGTGAGAATCTGACCGACACACTCGAGTACGCCACAATCAATGACAATGGAGGTGGCGCCACCAACCAACACAATGGTGTGACTGATCTTTCATGGGGAAAAATCACCCTTAAGCCTGGTGAAAAGGTCACACGTACATTTACCGTCAAGGTACTCGATAAGATCCCGCTTACTGCTCGTGGAACCAGCGAACCCGGCTCTTACGACTGCATCATGACAAACACCTTCGGCAATAGCCTAAGTATACGCGTTAACTGTGAGGCCCCCAAGGTAATCGAGGAAACGGTAAAGCAATTACCGAGTACTGGGCCAGGCGAAAATATCATGTTTGCCGGTGTCCTCGGTTCAGTCGTGACATTTTTCTACGCCAGGTCACGCCAACTCACAAAAGAAGTTCGGCTCATCCGTAAAGACTTTAATGCAGGGACACTATAAGCAGGAGGATACCATGAATAGTCCAGAACGTATTAATCCATCAGAAGTAAAAATTGGTGCCGCAGAGGCCGCAAGCGAACAATCTGAACGCCTTCGCAAGCTTGAGTCGAGCGTTGAATCACCCGAGCATAACCGAGACAGCGAAGCACAACATGCACGTAAGCATGCCGAGGCGATTTTCACTAAAGAAGCCGGCAAGGAACACCGTCACGGTGGCGAGCCAACCGCCTCCCCCGCTGTGATCCGAAAAATAACACAACGCGAAAAAGACCATGCCTACAAAAAAACACTTGCACGAGTCCAGTCAGAAATGAGTACACCCGCCCGAGTTTTCAGCCAGTTAATTCATGCACCGGTTATCGAAAAAACGAGCGAGGTCATCGGTTCTACTGCTGCACGACCAAACGCACTCTTGTTTGGATCGGTAACTGCGTTCATACTGCTTGCGGCTATATACGGGGTAAGCCAGACCTATGGCTATCGACTGTCTGGGTTTGAAATGATCGGCTCCTATGCACTTGGTTGGGTGGCTGGCCTTTGTATTGATTATTTTAAAATCATGGCCTCTGGACGTCTCTCATAAACCTAAGCGATCATCCACCGTTCGAATTTGAGGACGGTGTAGTGTTGAGTGTCTCGTCAGCATGATGAATATTACCACGTAAGTCGATAAATATCTCATCAGTAAGGTCAGCATCTGATGACTTATTGATCTTTAGTATCGTCTCCTCTTGCTTGCTTTGTTGCTGCTGCTCTTCATCATCGTGAACAGTATGAGCAACTCGCTCCAGCGCAGACTCGAGCGCCTGATGGTCCTCCGGGCGAGACTGTGCACTTGAAGCCTCATGACCGCCAAAGGATACATTTTCCCCTAGCCCATTTTTCTGAAGGTCATGGAGACGTCTGTCATGGATCACTGGGAGGGGCTTCGGCTTCGCCAGCGTAAATGCGGCCTGGTCATCAAGGCTATCTTTAATCTCCTTCCCCCGTGGAGGCAGTACAGCTTGCGGGGATTGCGTAACAGACGACTGAGAGGAGACAGTTGGAGATGGGTCATATACGTTGCTTACAGTCGTATTCCGAGGAGAAGCTTTCGGCATTGGCATATTCACTGATGGATGAGAACGTACCGATTGATCAGCGGATCCTGGAATGGTTTTAAGAGGCGTCGATGAGTCCTGAGGCGTTTTTAGTTGTTGTCGCTTGGCAAGCCACTCATCAAGGAAGGATGAGCCACTGCTCTTTGGTTTGGCCGGGCTGGTGCCTTGCGTCGATAGGAGCTCTTTCTTGCGCTTATCACGTGCCTCATCACCTGATCGAAGACGGGCAAATATCTCTCGCTCCACTTCGGGTCGTGAACGGCCAAATTTAGCAGCCGACAACCGCTTCAATGCATCAGCCAACTGGGGGTTCGGTGTCCCGAGCGGAGGAATAAGTGACATGCTAAACGGAGCTGACGGCACATTATTTATCATGACGCTCGTGATTGTTTCGTAGTTTGGCAACCGAGTGAGGTCTTCGGCGTCAAAAGCTGGTGCAAAACGCTTCACCATTAATTCAGCATCCGTCGTACCAATCCGTCCGCTAATAATCGTACCGACATTACCGATGATTGCTTCCCTAATCTTATCCGTCAACTGCGTCATAAACTGGTTTGCTAGGATAAGGTTCAGACGGTACTTTCTCGCCTCAGACAAGATGGATTCGAAGCTATCAGTAGCAAAATTCTGGAACTCATCAACGTAAAGTGCGAAGTCCTCTCGTTGCTCTTCGGGTATATCCGCCCGCCCCATTGCTGCTGCTTGAAATTTCATTACAAAAATCATTCCAAGGAGCTGCGAATTAAGCTCTCCCGTCTTACCCTTACTGAGGTTCACCAGCAGGATCTTCTTGTTATCCATGATATCTCGAAGATTAAAGCCGGATTTTGTCTGACCAATAATATTTCGCATCATTTCATTACTCAAAAATGCGCCGAATTTACTAACAAACCATCCGAGTACCTCTGACTTATGATAGTCACTCGTCTGGGCCATTTCTTTATTCCAAAAATCCAGCACCGTCTGATCCGTGATGTACTGCATCTTCTCTTTTGCAAACTCGTTGTCGTTGAAAACCTGTGGAATATCGATAAAACTCGATCCTTTTGGATCACTCATGATGGTAAGAGCAGCGTTTCGAAACCAATGCTCATAACGAGGGCCGATAATTCCGGTGTGCCCTGGGTCGTACAGCCGATACAGCATCGCGATTGCTTCCTGAACAAGAAAATCTCGCTGGTCGGGGCTGTCAAATTCGAAGAGGTTAAGGCCAACTGGATTCGACATATCGCCAGGGTTAAAATATATTACATCTTCAACACGTTCCTTTGGTACCATCCCCATAAGTGCTTCTGCCGAGTCGCCATGGGGGTCGATAAATGCAAAGCCTTTACCGTCAAGCATGTCTTGCAGCGCAAGGTTTTCGAGCAATTTTGATTTACCAGTACCAGTCTGCCCAATGATGTATGTGTGTCTACGACGGTCATTAGTGCCTAGCCGGATCTCTTTCTTTACCCCTCGAAATACGTTATAGCCAAGCAAAAAGCCCTCATCAAGCGACTGATACGGTCCATCTACCTGCTTTGTTGCTTGGCGCTGCACCTGTGAGGTCGGGATATTTTTTTGGTCGGGTAGGTGAAATAATGTAGCCATTTCCACACTGTTGAGAATATTACTGCGCACAGATTGCGGGAAAAACCTAAAAATGAAGGCCGTTACAAACTCTTCAACATTTTTCGTGGTAGCAAATGCAAATCCGTTCTTGCCGGGTGCATCGAAGAGGGAGAATGCTGACACGACATTTTTCATAAGTACCTGGGCACGAGCTGACATGTTCGACGAGGCCACCACACGGATGAGTACTTCGTACCCAGGATGGCGAGTCTTCTCTTCAATCGCATCGACAGTCGCCTGCTCAATGCTCGTCAATTGCTTGTCTTCCGGCTTTACCTCTTTTGCCTCCGGAGCTTTCCATAGCGCTTCAAGTAAATCACGTGGCAATGACCCTTTATTTGACAGCACTCCAGACTTGCTGCCTTTATCTTTTCTGATCTTGTTTGCAGTAAATACAACGTTTTTCTCCCACCCATCTGGTGCAGGACGAAAAAGAATCTGAATTCCGACACCATCATCGCGATTCGCAGCAGATAGTGCATTAAGGATTGCGCGCATCGCATCACGCTTACTCTCCTGATACGTCCCGATCGGATACGCATAAGACTTTTTTAATGTGAATTCACCACCTATCGTACCGCTCACTTTCCCGACTTTACTAAACAAGTTGTGTTCTTCGACTTCTTCCAGTCGCGCTGCAGGGTAGGCTGCGGCAACCGCTTGCTGTACAACATCGATAAGCACGTGCGGAACCGCAACGTAATAATGCACAAGCCCCTTGCTTGCAATAATCTCAAACGCGATATGTCGCTGACCATATACTTTTGTTTTAAATCCCTTGGTTGCAGTACTCGCAATGATGTTATACATAACTTGCGCCTGAGAAAGCGCCTCATCAGTAATGTCACGCTCATCCCGCCCGCCAGTCTCGATATCGTCACTTGGCGGAGGCAAGTGTATTATGAACGGTACCATTTTCAGCCCCCGTTCGTAGTTTTTTGCCTCACGCACAATTCGCCGATACTGGTTGTAAGCAATAGCAATGAACCCCCCGAGAACGACGCTAGTCACGACAACACCGAATACGATCTCCCCCACTCTGTTATTCCTCGCTCGGCAGTTTGATTACTTTACCGTAACGTTTGTGTAAATAATCTGCTTGCAGCTGGCTTATGGCCCTTTCCTGCGCATGCGGATCATGCTTTGTTTCGGAGATGACGCGTTTTGCCCTTTCTACCCACTCCTTTTCAATAAGATCTTCATCCGCCGCCACCAACGGAGTTGCGGGGTCAGGCTGTGTCTGCTGCGTCGTAGCTGTTATTGGATCAGCACTAGGAATAGTGATGGCTGGCATCGGCGGGGCAGATTGCGATGGTCCTCGAGATACTTCTTGAGGTGCTGGCCGCTCTGGAGTTTGGTTAAATTTCTCCCGATTACCCGGCGATCCAATTTCAGGCCCAAAAGGGCCCAGAGGGGCAGGAGGACCTATCTCAGGCGATCCATGAGGCGTCGGTAACGTTGGCTCCATATAGTGAAATTATAGCACGCCTCCCCTTATTACGCCTATGGTTACCACGAGTTATGTCCGTCGATGAATGTAAAATATTACTAGCCCAACCAACACGACGATTAGGAAAATATCCAAAGTTCTCACTTGGTGAAGCGATTGCATGGCGAGAAGCCCCACAGGAATAAACGCCACCACGATACTGTAGTAGTATCGCCTTCTCAGTGAAAAAGATCCTTTTTCGCCCATCTCCCGCCATACGCCCACCAGCTGGAACACACCAAGCGTCAGAACGACGAAAAATATATACAATAACAAAAAAACGAGCAAGATACTCGATATGTTTTTCGTTGGATCAGTGCTATTCAAAAGTATAAATATCGCTGCAACGTTCAGCCCGATCCCACCAATAATAATATACGGATCCGATAATTTCATACTTACACTATACCACCCCTCTGATCATGAGTAGCGTGCCTCGGCGACAAACCAATATGTTATGATGACGACATCCGCCACTGTAAATAATTAATAGGGCGCGTGCCAAGATAACAGTCTGTCGCCGAAGGCGATTTGACCGCTTCACCTCTCCACGCCGTTGGGCGTAAAGGGGCATGAAGTGCGATCAGTGCGGAGCAAGTGCTCGACGCATATGGGGCTGTTTAGCAGTACCAGCTGCAAAATGAGCTACTACTGCCGGTTCAACCCCATGTACAAATGTTGCTATTTTATCTTTGATTTTTATAAATGTTCGTGCTTTTTTGTTTTAAAGCTTACTACCTTTATAGCATATGCAATTTAATCGGTCAATAGCTTTAGTCATTGTCTCATTTCATAATTCGTTGTAATATTTTAATATTAGCATTCAGTAACTGAGTGATGAACCAATAGGACATAGTAAATTTTTAAAAAATAATGTTGTTTATATTACTATTAAAACTTCGTGTCTTCCCCCTCCCTTTGGGCACGCGCATCGTCATACTCATGGCAATTATTGGACAAGGAACAAGGAGTGCTGCATGATTACTTCACTATCGCCCCCGTGTCTAGCAGAAGTTCAGAAGGACCTGCCTGCTGTGGTCCTACAAGTGCATAAAAAGGCGAGGCCCTATTGTGTGCATAATCCTGCCTTGGGTTTATGCACACGGTCGGTAAGACCATCACGCAACGTACCTTCGATTTACGCTCCTCCATAAATCACAGGCGGGGTCAACCGACTCATGTACTACCACGTCACCAGGATGACGCGAGCGACGCATAGTACTTCACGATCATATGTGAGGGTGGGCGGCTGGCCCATAAAAGAGTTGCTGCCCACTGGAGGGTTATATCCACACCTGGACTGATGTGCTGTCACTGACCAAACACGCCTGATGCCTGAACAACACGAGCATAATCAAATGCTCTCTTCTACAATACTTTTCCACATGTAAAAAATGTGTGAAAAACCCGTTGACACAAGCGTTTTTCCGCGCTATATTAGAGGTAGCTTATGAATACAAAACTTATTCATAAGTCGAAACGAAAACAAAAAATGTCAAAACCAAAGTAGAAACGACCGTTCCTCGCAGGCGGTCGTTTTTCGTTGCAGTGAAAGTGTGACATGTCTTATCAATCCAAGTATGATTGCGCTGTCTGCCAGTCCCATAGCCCACACCCAGGCGCCTTATACGTCCAGTAGGCATGAGCCCAGGCAGTATTCTCAAATGCTTGCTGCTGCGCAAAATAATACCGTCTTGCTTGAGCTCTCCGTTTCACTTCCACTCCACTATAAGCGTCACCTGGCAACGCAGCACTCCACTCACCTACCATAACAGGGATCTGCTTCGAAATATCGTCTACAAGCTCTTCCCACGTCTCAGAAGCCATTCTAATGTGCTGGTCAAGTGTCATTGCCTTGTCACGACGTGAAAAAACCTGATACAGATGAACGTCTAACACAATTCTGTCGCCATAGCTTCTCCGTTTCAGGACTCTCGCGAGGCGCCGAGGGTGAAATGCGTCGCTGACGATTATCTTTACATCATCACCCAAGTGAACTGCAGCGGTCTCGTAGGCCGCGTCATAGTAGCTCAATAAACGCCGTAAACACCACCTGATATGCGGCTCATTAATAAGTTCGAAACCTAGTAATTGTGAATGTTGGCCGTACTTCTGCGACATGTATTTGACAGTAGAAAGCGCCCGAGACACATTATCGGCTTTATATAGCCTCACATCTCCCACTTGGCCACTATGATCACGTCCGTTTTGCGAACCCTGCAAGCCATGAAAATCAAGTATAATACCGAGATCGTATTGTTTGGCCCACGTAAATGCTTTATCGATATAGTGCTCCCCGTCAATGAAGTCATCCTTCCCGTCGAACAGCCAGTATCCTATTGGGAGCCGAACGAAATCAAAACCTAGCTGCTTTATATCTTTGAAATCTTTCTCCGTGATAAATTTGTCTCGATGTTGCGTTAAGCGTTTTCTCGCCTCTGCAACCCCTAATTCTCGGGATAGCGCCAGCTCTCCGCCCCCCTCAACCCCCTTAAACAGCGCTGGCGTCATCCATCTCTCAGCAACAAGCCAGCCACCTACATTAATCCCCTTTAACGCTCGTTTCATATCTACATACCATTATAAAACAAAAGCGGACCCTCTAGGGGGCCCCGGATGTACTACATACGGTAATCACGGTATAGCCGTGGTGGAGCTGCTGGGTATTGCACCCAGGTCCGCCCGGTAACCTATCATTCGTCTACAAGCATAGGCAATCCTACGTTCTCGGTACTACCTAAAGGGTTGCCAGAAAAGATAGTATTCGCTCTGTGAAGAGTTGTCATATATCAGTCTCACAGAACCTGATATATCATACCCTATAAATATGACATCTTGATCACCTATAGGATGTCAATGACAAGATGGCTACAGCGCTTAGGCTGCAACTGGCGCAAAGGCGAAGCTACGAACGCTCATCGCGTCCTTGACTACTGCCCATGCTTTTGCAATTGGGTTTGCAGATATGATACTGATACGTCAGTGGTCGGCTTGCAAAATGATCTGTTAAATTCCGAACGTCGAAAGCTGTTTCAGCCCCACGTGTCCTACATTATAGCATAAACAGAAAAAATCTCAAAGAATGTGCGCCTTTATGTTGGCGTTGGTAGAACTATTCACTTGCAACGCTACAGGTTATCACACTTAAGGTTGCACTCGCCGCTACATCCGGAGCATACTGTTAGACATGTCAGCTAGCACATATACCGTTGCCCCTGTCGGCTATGACGGTCAGCTCGTCAAAGTGGAGTGTGATGTCGTGAAAGGCTTACCCACCCTTCAGCTCGTTGGGCTGGCGGCTCGTTCAGTTGATGAGGCAAAGGAGCGGGTTCGCAGCGCAATTCGCAATTCACACCTTGACTTTGCTTCCAGTAAAGCGACCGTCAATTTGTCTCCGGCGAATCTACCCAAAGATGGGTCTCATTATGATTTGCCTATCGCCATAGCAATTCTTGCCGAGACTGGTCAGATCCGAGCCGACATTGATGATGTCATTTTTGCAGGTGAGCTAGGGCTTGATGGTAGTTTGCGCACCATTCGCGGTGCAATCGCAATCGCCGAATGTGCAAAACGGGAAGGAAAAAAGGCCGTTATACTTCCTACAACGAATGCAAATCAAGCTTCACTAGTACCCGGTATCAGCGTCTTACCCGCCCAAACATTAACTGATGTCTTTCTTCACTTATGTGGTGAAAAAAACATCTATCCCTTCACCCCTGATTATCAAGGTTCAACCGATAGTGTTAAAAAAACATCAATCGATATAAGTGACATACGGGGGCAAGATCACGCAAAGCGCGCCCTCTTGATCGCAGCTGCTGGTCATCACAACATTCTTTTCGATGGCCCGCCTGGCGCGGGTAAAACCATGCTTGCCAAGGCACTAGTCGGCATCCTCCCTGGCCTGTCCCAGGAAGAAATCGTGGCTATAACAAAGTTACATAATTTAGGCGGTGAGGCAGACGACCATATCATCTATGACCGTCCGTTCCGGTCCCCCCACCACACCTCTAGCTTCGTCTCGCTCGTAGGTGGCGGCAACAAACCTGTGCCTGGCGAAATAAGCCTAGCGCACCTTGGGGTGCTATTTCTCGATGAAATACCGGAGTACCCGCGAGCTTCTCTCGAGGCCTTACGCCAGCCACTCGAAGATCGTGTTATCCATGTTTCGCGCGCAAACGGCAAGGTATCTTACCCAGCAAATTTCATGCTAGTTGCCACCAAAAACCCATGCCCGTGTGGGTACTATGGTGATCCAACCAAGGAATGCTCTTGCACGATGATGCAGCTTTTATCATATCAGAAACGGTTGTCAGGCCCCCTTATGGATCGAGTAGACATGGTAGTTCCCGTCACACGCGCTTCAGAAAAGGACTTCCTTGTCGCCAATCAACAACAACTTCAGCCAGTGTCGCCTTCGTGGCGTTCGGCCGTCGAAGCTGCCCGCAAGCGCCAGACTGATCGATACCGTAAGACCATGACTAACGCCGAGCTAGATAGCCGACAAATTGCAGCCCTCGCCAACTTGTCATCATCCGCGGAGGCCCTCTTACAGCAAGCCTCGCGAAACCTCAATCTATCAGCGAGAGGCTATTTTAAGATTATACGGGTAGCACGAACGATAGCAGACCTAGGAAATGAAAATGACATCCTCACCCCTCACATAGCCGAGGCGCTCCAGTATAGGGGAGAGGCGGCAAAGCTATAATCCTCACCACCCTACCTACCCTGTTTGCCTTTTACTCTGACATCTGTTACAATGCTTGACTGACAATAGTAACAAGTACTGACACAGGTACATAAGAGGAGACGCTATAAATAATCGATCTATTCGCGTCAACGAAGCAATAAGAGCTTCGGAGCTGCGAGTGATAGGGCCAAATGGCGAACAGCTTGGCATCCTGTCACGGTCAACTGCACTTTTAGAAGCCGAAAAAAATGGACTCGATCTTGTAGAGATATCGCCCAACGCTGCTCCGCCAGTTGCCAAAATCATTGACTGGGGTAAGTTCCAGTACCAAAAGATGAAAGAGCAACAGCGAAGTCGCAAAAATGCAAAGAGCAGCGATATAAAACAGATGCGGCTTGGCATCAAGATAGGTCAGAATGACCTGGACATCAAGCTCCGCAAGATACGCGAGTTCCTTTCGGAAGGTGATCGAGTGAAGATTATGATCGTATTCCGCGGCAGAGAGATGGCCCATCAAGAACTTGGCCACGAGCTCATGGGTAGGATTACCCAGCAGCTTGTCGAAGTTGCAGTCGTCGAAGGCTCCCCTGTTATGGCCGGTCGAAACTTAAGCGTTTCTGTAAGGAGTAAATAATGCCTAAACTAAAAACCCACAAAGGTACCGCAAAGCGTATCAAACAAACGCCAACTGGTAAATTGCTACGTCGCCGCGCTTTTGGTAACCACCTCTTATCGAAAAAGAGCGAGCGCCGAAAGCGGATCATCGGTACCACTGCTGTCGTGAAAGGCAGCATTGCTAAAAACGTTAAACGGGCATTAGGAGTATAATCATATGCGAATTAAAAGAGGAGTCGCTGCACGAGCCAAGCACAAGAAGATGCTTTCTGCAGCAAAAGGCATGCAGCACGCCAGAACCCGTAGTTTCCGTCTTGCAAAACAAGCCGTCACGCGAGCACTGCAATATGCGTACCGTGACCGCAGAAACAAAAAACGTGACCTACGAGGCTTATGGGTAACACGTATTAATGCCGCTGCCCGCGACAACGGCACGACCTATGGTAACCTTATGCATCAATTAAAAATAAAAGGTATTGAGCTTGATCGAAAGACTTTAGCGGACCTTGCAGCCAGCGAGCCGGCCGCGTTCACTGCAGTGGTAAAAGCCGCCAAGTAACTTTGTCCGTCACATAATAATACCCGCATATGGTGCGGGTATTATTATGTGTCAGATTACCGATAAGCCGGGTTCTGTCGTGAGTAATCATCTATCTAGCCCGTCAATGACGGTTCAAGCGGTTTTATTGATCTGAAACAACCGGACAGGTCTTCACCAGCTGGCGAAGAGTCCAGATCTCCTTGCAGCAGGCAGGGTTTACCTCCTCCGTATGTCGCCATACGTCGCTGCGAGCTCTTACCTCGCTCCTTTCACCCTTACCCCGTAGTAGATTTTCGACAGCAGTTTCACTGCAAATATTTGCGGAGCAGATTTTGTCGAAAACTTACTACGGGGCGGTATCGTTTCTGTGGCACTTTCCCTAGGGTCGCCCCCGGTCGCCGTTAGCGACTGCCTTTGTCCTTTGCTGCCCGGACTTTCCTCTGGTACACATGTATGTACAAGCGATTACTTAGTAACCTGACATACACCAGTATACACTACGGCATATGCTCCTGGTGCGCGTCTAGAATCTTATTTACCATACCATCAGCCAGAGTATTGTATTTGCGTGCAACATACGTGTAGGTAACTTTCTCAAATTGAGCAGAGAGTTTCTCGATCGCATGTTTTATCACTGCTAGGTCAGGATGTTTTATCTTGTAAATGCCATTCATTTGATTCGCCACGAGCTGGCTATCCATTCTCATGTCAACCCTACGCGCACCCAATTCAAGAGACTTTTGTAGCGCTTCAAGAACTGCTGTATATTCAGCAACGTTATTCGTAGTTTTACCGAGATAAGTTCCCCCTTCGTAAATGATGGCGTTACGTTCGTCAAGCAACACGTATCCACTTGCAGAAGGGCCGGGATTTCCTCTTGATCCACCATCTGAATACGAGGTGATCGTTTGGTGTGTACTGTTTTTTACACCATCCATCGTATCGGTATCTGACACTTCCATGGGGACTCCGGGATGTGGCGTAAGGCCGAGTAGCTGCCTGGTTGATTGTGTAATTTCATCCAGTTGTATTTCCGTCAACGTCTTCCATGTGTAGTGATCATATTCTCCACTTAGCTCAAACCCCCCACTCGTAGGGTCAATGCTTGTCTGAAACAAAATAAACGTATACTGTAACTCGCGATCATCGGGATCAATAAATGTCATAACATCCATAAGCTGTATCGTTGCAGCCCGCACGCCGAGGTGAGTATTAAGCGCTCGCTCCAATGAATCTTCAGGCTGCTGGTTTATATAGATCTTACCGCCGGGCAGCTCGTATAGACCAGCAATAGTTGGTCGGCCGCCTTTCCGTCTGAGTAGCAGCACCTTACCGTCCTGCTTAATAATACCTCTGGTAACAACTTTTTGCTTCATACGTCGTAATTCTTATGACTTAATCGTGGTCGGGGTTACCGGATTCGAACCGATGACCTCTGCACCCCCAGCGCAGCGCGCTACCACCTGCGCTAAACCCCGCAACAAAGTGCCCTTCACCGTCTGAGGGAAGATGAATCCCCCGCGTATTGCGTAAGGTGGATACCCTCACGTCTACCCCACAGGGTAAACAAATATTGGGCTTCCTGTCATCTTATTGTTAGGAAATCATGACCCTCAAACGGCTATGAAGGACACTGCTAATTATACCACCGAAACACCAAAGAGTGCAGCGTATACCCTAAGTATACTTTCGATACTTGACTGAATAAATTTACCAATAAATTGACTGCCAAACATGACAACTGCAAGAATGATAACAATTCCATACTGTTCCATCATGGCCATTACCTGCCTAATGCCATCGGGAGCTATCGCATAAAGCACACGTGAGCCATCAAGCGGAGGGATCGGAATCATATTGAAGACGAAAAAGCCAAGGTTGACAATGACCGATAGCTGCAGAAACGTCCTCACGAATTCGCTTGCATCACCTACGAACACTGACAATATAAAAAATACAAAAGATAGCACGAGGTTCGTCACAGGCCCAGCCAGGCCGACAAGCGCAGCACCCCATTCACCCCATTTAACATTATTCGGGTTAAATGGCACCGGCTTGGCGCCTCCAAAAATCGGCCCTCCTATGATCGCAAGGATAAGAGGAAGCGCAACAGTCAGAACCGGATCAATATGGCGTATGGGGTTTAGTGTCAGCCTCCCCTCTTCTTTCGCGGTAGAGTCACCGAGCCAATAGCCCATAAATGCATGCATTGCCTCGTGAAGTGTCATCGACATCAATACAACTACCATAACTGTCACAATATAAGCAATATCAACCATATCCCCAGTATACTAAAATCCTCTCCCGTCTGGGAGAGGATTTTAGGTGGATTCCGTTTACAGAATACCTTTTTTCTTCAGGGTACGGATAGCCTGAGTACTGAGATTCATTGTCACCCTCTGGCCATCCACCACAAATGATTTTTTTTGTATGTTTGGCTTAAAAATCCGTTTTGTTCGGCGTAACGAAAAACTAACATTATTTCCATGTTGTTTTCCTTTGCCAGTAAGTTCACATCGCGCTGCCATGATTGTTTCCCGTTTGGATTAATTTTAGACTCGTACTATCGTACACTGTTTACCTCTGTAGGTCAAGGTATTAGGAGCGGGTCAACTCAACAAGTGTTAATTTCATGGGCAAAGACGCATTTTTTATCTTGAAAGCTGGCATTTTTTCCCGATCCGCGCCTAATTCACTTGCAAACTCTTCCAAGCCCTGTTGCGGTACCTCATACGTTACGTCATCGTCAGCGTAATGTGTCGGTATCACCACTTTTGGTTCAAGCTGCCCAATGACATTACTCGCCTGATGCGCATCGAGTGTGTAGCCGTTGCCACCAATCGGGACAATTGCAATATCCGTCAAGCCAATCGCTTCAAGCTCTTCTTCACTAAGCAGTGCTCTAACGTGGCCGATAACAACAATCGAAATACCATCGGCAATAATCCTGTAAATTGTTGATTGCTTGGAGTTGTCATGGTCGATCATTCGAGGCGCGGCAAGACCCTTGACTGACACCCCTCGTACCTCATAATCACCAGGACCGTCAAACACCATGCCGTCTTTGTGCTCGGGCGTGAGATCGACTTGCGTTGAAAGGTACACGGCATTTGTCAACGCAATATCGTTAAGACCAAGAGGGCTTATCTTACCATCAATGACAAATAACTCCTTTTTGACGTTCACCACTACACAGTTACCGCCTTTATACGTCAGTTCCATTTGTTCTCCTTTAGCTAGCTACTATTATTCCCTCAGTATCCGCAATTACCGTATGTTTGCCTGAGGTAATATTTATTACAAATCTGTCACGGATACTTAGCCGATAATAAAAATCTTGATATGGCATGATAGCAAAATTCAAGCTATGATTTTCTTCTTCCTCTAATTCTTTTATGAATTTCTTTGCTTGCGTTTTATTTACATCACCTGCAATTAGCACGTCAATATCACTGGTTGACCCCTTCACGAGGTTTCCTGAAAAGAGCATGATCCGAACATCTCCAAGTGGTTTAAGCCGTTTCGGCCAGTCATTCGTATCCACCTTCGCTGCTACAACAGCGCCCGCCTGTGAGGTGTCGGAAAATATCTCGTGAAGCGGCTGATAGTGAGGATACTCCTGATTTATTTCGTAGTAGAGGCGATTGTTGCTAGTTTCACTTTTAATGATGCCGACGTTGAGCATATTTGCAAGCTCGCGCCTGACTGAGTTAATCTGCTCATCAATTTTACGCGTGATTTCGCGAACATAGAACGCCCTATTTGGGTTATTCAAAAACAAATGCAGCAGCTTTACGCGTGTTTTTGAGCCAAATAGTGCGTCAATCACCGGTTCATCCCCCATTTCATTGAGTACCATTTTAGCACAACAGCCGCTCCTGAGACAGCGACTCTAGTGCGTGGCCGTATAGAGCACTCCTTCTAAGTACTCACTTGCATCTTCAAGGGAGAGCCACTTCACAAACTCGTGACGCTTAAGCCATGTCACTTGGCGTTTTGCTAGCTGTCGATCTTTACGTACGAACAGTACTTTTGCCTCATCAAGGCTTATTTCTTTGTTAAGATATCGTCGGATAATGGGATAAATATTTCCACTTAGGCTTTCGTGTTGCCAGCCAAACCTCGCCACCAATTCCTCTGTTTCTTTGACAACACCCAAGGCAAACATTTCATCTGCCCTGTGTTTAATTCTATTCTCAAGAAGTGTGTTATCTGTAGATATTGCTACAACAAATGATGACTTACCGGGGGAAATCCTTCTCTGCTGATTGATTCTCCTCTGTTCGAGCACGCGTATGAGATGCCGCTTGTTTTTATCGTTTTCTGGCAGAGGAATCTGTTGATTTTTTATCATCATCTGCAATTCGTTGACTGAGAACTGCTCATAATACTTACGCATTGGCGATAGACCGTCCTCGCCAAACGTATAGTCGAGCAAAACACTGTCGATATATAACCCAGTTCCTCCCACCATAAATGGTATAGCACCTCTTGACCGAATATCGGCTATCGCATTACGCGCTCGCTGCTGGAAATCGGCAACTGTAAATCTATCCCCCGGTTCGACCACATCGAGCAAGTGATGCCGCACACACTCCTGATCTCGTTCGGTAGGCTTGGCAGTACCGATATCCATCCCCTTGTACACTGTCCGTGAGTCGGCACAGATAATCTCGCCATTATATTTCCGTGCGAGTTCTATCGCCAGACCACTTTTCCCTGAAGCAGTTGGGCCAGTGATAACAATAAGTGGCTGATCCCTGTGGTGATATGCTGTCACGACGGCCTCCATCGATAGTGAGAGAAGTCTATAATTCGATAGTCTTCAACCATAATACCATCCGCGACAAGCGCTTGCCTGTGGCCTTCTTTGCCTCCATAGTACCCGCTCGCGCAGTCCCCTAATCGATTCACGACTCTATGCCACGGCAAATCAGGCGGGCCAAAATGGGCCACACCACCCACCTGCCGTGCGGCGTATGGATGCCCGGCCAACGCTGCAATATCACCATACGTCATCACCCTCCCCTCGGGGATACTGGCGACAATTTCATATACCCGCTCACGAAATGTGTCCATAGACTATATCGAGGATTTACTGGCACGAGCCTTTGCTTCATTTGCAAGACTCCCAAGGAATTGATCGGCTTCGTACTCACGCTCCTCCCCACTTAATACCGCGAGGTCTGCCCTGACTCGAGGGGTAAAGCGTTCGGTCTGAACCTCCCTATCTCCAATCACTACCGAATACGGTACTTTCCAAACCTCTGCTGCCCTAATTTTTTTACCCACAGATTCATTGCTGTCGTCGACCGTCACCCGCAGCCCTTTGTCACGTGCCGCGGCAGCAAATTGATTCACAAAATTCACAACTCCATCACTATCTTTTACCTGAATAATCCGAAGCTGCTCCGGAGAGAGCCAAAGCGGAAATTTCCCTCCATAGTGTTCGATTAGTAGCATAATAAACCGTTCAAATGACCCGAGAATAGCTCGATGCAACATTACGGGGCGTTGTGTTTCTCCACGTTGATCAATATACTCAAGTCCGAATCGGGTAGGCATTGCAAAATCAATCTGAATTGTTGCGAGTTGTGTCTCCCTGCCCAAGGCGTCTTTAAACATAAAATCCAGTTTTGGACCATACAACGCCGCCTCACCTTCCATGCGCTTTGCGTTAAGCTGTTTCTTGTCGGAGACGGCCGCCAACATTTCTTCGGCCCGCTCCCAATCGGCTGGGTCACCAATATATTTTTCGGGTGCAGTCGTATCTCGCACAGAGAGTGACACCCAGTGATTGCCCCACAGCCCAAGACCTGAGTAAAATTCCTCAACAACCTCAGCTATCATCGTTGCTTCCTGCTCAATCTGATCAGATCTACAAAAGGTGTGTCCATCATCAACCGTAAACCCTCTCGTACGCTGCAGGCCACCAATTTGCCCTGGTTTTTCATCACGGTATTGCATAGTTTGCTCAATATAACGTAGCGGGAGGTCGCGGTAGCTACGAGGACGGGAGGCATATATCTGCGTATGATGAGGGCAATTGACCGGCTTAAGAATAAACTCTTGGTCATAATGACTTTTTACCTGGAAAAGTTCATCAGTGAATTTGCTGGCATGCCCGGATGTTTCATACAATTCTAGCTTCGCCAGGTGTGGAATTGAGACCTGAAGCATGCCGTATTGTCGACTAATATCTTTGAGTGCACCTTTTATCTCTTCTATTAGCACTGTTCCTCTTGGCGTATAAAGCGGCAAGCCTGGGCCAACGAGATCTGAAAAGGCAAAGAGGTCGAGCTCTTGACCAAGCTTACGATGATCGCGAGCCTTGGCCTCTTCAACTTGCTCAAGATAATCATCAAGCGCTTTACGATCTTGAAATGCCACACCATACAGTCGCTGCATTTGGGTATTGTTAGTTTTACCACGCCAATACGCTCCCGCCACTTTTGTGAGCTTAAAAGCGCCTACGCTACCCGTTGTAGAAATGTGTGGGCCACGGCATAGGTCTGTAAAATCACCGTCAGTATAAAATGAAACGTTTTTAACAACACTCTTTTCACCTGCTTCAAGACCAAGCTCAGCACTATCAAGCTCTTTAATCGCTGTCGTGCCTGCTCGCTTAAGGTCGTTAAGCAATTCTTCTTTGTAGGGCTGATGTTCTTTCTTCGCCCACGCAACTGCCTCATCAACTGGCTTTTCGCTACGCTCAAATGTGTAGTTTGCATCGACAATCTTTAACATCTCCGCTTCAATTCGGCCAAAATCATCTTCGGAAATCTTTGCCTCTCCTAAATCGATATCATAATAAAAGCCATGTTCGATAACAGGACCAACGCCAAACTTCGCCTCTGGCCACAAATGCTTCACTGCCTGTGCCATAATATGAGCAAGACTATGCCTCATGGCGTAGAGCTGTTTGTCATCCATATCACCTCCTTATAGGTAATTAAAAAACACGCTACATGATGATAGATCATCGAGCGTGCCTCGGTCCGCATATTGCGGAGGTTCCACCTCAGCGTTTACTCTTGCCGCATTTCATCCGCTATCTGCGACCGCTCCAGCGAAGCTCTTCGGTTCGTTACGCCGCGTCGTTGCTCACTATTCATACTACCTAACACCCCCAATGATTGCAATCCCTCCCCTGTTTTGGTATGATTTGGTGTGTTGATAGAAGACATGTGAATAGGGGCGATTAGCTCATTTGGCTAGAGCGCGTCATTGACGTTGACGAGGTGATAGGTTCGAATCCTATATCGCCCACCACACATAGAGGACCCGACATGGGTCATTTTTTTTATTTCTCTCTGTTAGAACGCTCGTTCGGCACATTTTGCAGCAACAATGCTTTCAAACTGCTTATATTTTCGATATAGTGAAGAGGTACATAATGAGGTGAGGTTACGAATGGATTTACGTCCTCAACAGCACGTGCAAGCACGGCAACGACCAGCTGGGCCTGTCATGACACATCAGCAGACCGGCTCAAAGCCCACGCCCCCCCCAGAGGGCTGAGCAAAAAGAAAATAGGTGGCCTTGTCGCCGCCGCAGTTTTAGTGTGCGCACTTGCGGGTTATGCTTTTTATCTAACTATAGGGCACGGTGGTGTAAAAACCGGGCAATACCAGGCAGTCTTTCTGGCAAATGGCCAGGTGTATTTTGGAAAGGTACAAGACCAGTTTACACCCTAGTCATTCCTTTCCCGCAGCAGCTTAAGTAGTGTCTTGTATCAATCTTCATACCTCGTATTATACCGCCATTCACATTCTTTGAGATGTAAGTTGAAATGATCTTTTCTTAGCCCTCGTAGCTTTGTCAGCCGCACCTTGGCAACGCCCCAGAAGTTCTCGATGCCATTGATGTGGGATCTGGGGGTGTTCCGTGCAACGCATTCATTACTTCCGTGGTTGACTCGGTAGTGCCGCTTGTAGCCCCAATCCACCAAACCGTCGTAGCTTTTCCAGCCGTCTGAGTAGATGGTACTGTCAGATTCTACTTTCGTTTGTATGATCTGTTTGAGGGTCTCTCTAGAGACATTGGGAACTATCTGTGTGTAGACTTTGCCATTTCGTTTTAGGATGACCTTGCGGCCAGCTCCGCGACCGCGGATACCACGAACTCTGCGAGGACCAAAGTAGCTTTCATCAATCTCAACTTCACCAGATAACGGTGACACGGACTCGCAGTATGAAACGATAACCGTACGTATATAGGTCAGAATACGGTTAACTGTTTTACGATTCAGATCGGTTAGTTCAGCAATCTGCGAGGCGGTAAGATCCTCGCAAAACAACCGTACAATCTGTCTCGTTTTAGCCTCAGAAATATGCGAACGCTTGAGGTACTTGTTTTCCATCTGTTATTTAGTGTAACGAGGTTGGGTAAAGTGGTCTTGTACCTTTGGAAAAATAACCCGTCTTAGCGCCGACTCGATCGTAATGAGAGATATTTACTATCTCCAGCAATCAGCAAATGTCCAATCGGGTCAAGATGACAAAAAAGAACAGGCAGCGCAAAACCAGCTTACCCTTACGAAACTCGGCAAGGAACTGCATGCCCCGGAAGACGAAATGTTTATTCAACGAAGCCAGATACTCTTCTGGGAGAATGTAAAAAATGATAGCCAAGTCGTAAAGACTATAGCGCAAGAAAAAACTCAACACTAATCGATCATTTGCTTTCACCATGTGGCCACTAAAAACAGTGGCCATTTTATCTGTTACATTTATCGTCATCCATTTCATGATATATTAGTAAGCATAAGCGCATCTTGACATATAAAATGCGTTGTGGTAATATAATTCCATGGGTACCACCAATACACAAAGTACAGGTAGCCATGTAAACGAATCAGAACTCCAAAAGTTCACGCTTCACTTCGAGGCAACACCTCGCAATGAGAACTCGAGTAAGCGTTCGGTCAAAGCATCACGCTAAGACCCCTGTACGCTGAAGACTCTCCTCCACCAGGAGAGTCTTCTTTTTAGTTATCCGCATAGTTTCGCACGTTATCCACTAGTATTTTATATAGCGATATGACAATATATTGTTATGGTATGCCCATATTGCCACTCACCGAACACTCGCGTCGTAAACTCGCGGAGCCACAGCACAACGCCAGAAGTATGGCGCCGTCGAACATGTGCACGATGCAAAACAGTGTTCACATCATACGAGACTCCGTCCCCCAAAGAGTTACCTTTGGTCACCGACTCCAGGCATCCCCCGCGACCCTTTAGTAAGCCCACTTTAATGATTTCAATCCATTCCTGCCTGGATGATACGATAGATGCCCCAGAACGGGCCAGCGCCCTCACCGATACCGTGTTTCACCAGCTCGCTGCGCTACACCAGGCGACGCTTAGCACAGCGGACATCGCAAGGTTCACCTATACATGCCTAAGCCACTACAACAAACACAGCGCTTTACGGTACGGTGTCGAACATAGGATCCTTACGCCGTCACATATCGTTCTCTAGAGACGAGCCTTGCCGTCATGGTCAATGACGGCCTTGTCGGTAACATCAAACCGCTCAAGATACTTTCCGATCAACAAACGCGTCTGCGAGTTGATAGCGGCAGCTGAGCCATACACGAGACTGGTGAGCGGCATAAGCACCCACTGAAGCAGTAGCCATATGCTACGGTGACGACGATAGCGCGCTGGCCTCGGTGGTAGCATTTTGAAGGAGACAAATACTGAAATGAATAGGCCAAGCATAGCAACTCTCTGAATGCTGCTTACGATCTCCGGTAGCTGATGTGCGGCAACGCTCCGGGATGCTTCAGGGTTTATCAACAGTGGGCCAAATGCACCAAAAGTAATGATAATAGCCGATGATGCCCATGAGACGTGTCCTTCGAGAAGCCGGGCAAATTTTGCGATCCCGTCAAAGAACGGCACTGTTCGATTTTTGCGAAATAGCCGTGTCGCGACATAGGCGATATCAGAGGCCCCGTAGGCCCATCGTTGCACTTGCTTAAATTGTGCCACAAGCGTTTTTCGATAATTCTCTGATAGTACGGCATCCTGGTATATCGGCACAAATATAGGTACTACGGAATAGTTACCATCAAACCGAAAATAACTACGCCAGAATTGGTGACCGTCCTCGACAATAGTACGCGTACTCCAAAACCCCATATCAATCAGTGCAGCGAGACTCTGCGAATGTGACGCAAAATTTCTTAACATATGTGGGCGTAAGCTGTTAATGAGATTCCAGAACGAGTTACCTGTCGCAACAACACGCATTGGGGCGGGGACATCCCAGATATTGTTAAGGAACAGCGTTAACGGCTGGAAGGCAGCATGACGAGGATCGGGATGTATGACATATTCGTATGTAAGATAGGCAAAATAACCCTTGTGTGGGCGATTATCACTATCGAGTGTTGTGACTATAACATTGTCAGGGCCAATTGATGCTGCCTCCGTGTACCTCGCAAGTGCTTTCCCTGCATAGGTGATATTGCCGCCCTTGCCACGAACCTCTGTCTCGATGAACGGATGCTTCACTATCATCATGTGCTTAAAATGATGTTTATAACGCGACAGAAGCGTTTTGCATGCATCCTCTGATTGAGCACCATCTCGCCCCTCGTAGGCGATTACGAGAATGATTCGCTTCGTATCGTAGTCGCTGTCGCACACCGCTTGGACAGTAGGCTCGAGAACATCAATACTCTCATTGTACGTTGCAATAATAACAGCATTATATATATCAGTCGGGGTTTTACGGCCGACTGTCATTGCAAGCTGCTTGAGATTTGCGCGGTGAGCCTTCGGATATGCTACTCCTTCATCAAGCGAACGCTGCGGGTGCTGTAGATCGGCCAGGCGAGATAGCCAATCAACCCGCTTGGCGCGCTCAAGTGTGTTATACCCCTGTATTGTTCGGATTGCCATGGCGACAGCTTTTACGAAATAACTAATAATGTACACAACGATGAAGCCCGCTGCTATCAATGGGCTGAACAAGCTCAACACAAACGGCGCGGTAATCATTGTATAGCTCAGTATGGCAGGCAGCATCTCAAAAAAACGATACATGCGTGAGCGTTTGCCGGTTGGTATTTCAATATCAGTCATTATTGGGATAGCGACACTACTTTAAATATCGCCAAGAAAAATACAGCTGCCACTACGAGTAGCGCCGTGCCGTAGTATACAAATCCGAGAGCGAATTCCCTACCGCGCTCCTGGTAAAGTTTAGCGCTGAGAAGAATGTGCCCCGCTGCGACGATACACGAGAAAACAACGAAATTAAGTAGGTAAAACCACTGGTCTAACGAGTAGTTTTTAGCATCAAATCGTGAATACCGCACCGGTACACGTAGTTCGCCGGGTCGTATATACAGCACAGAAATTATCAAGATCACACCTAATGCAAGCAGCAGACCAATGATAGCAAACAAATACTTTCTATCAGCAAGAAGAGACGGTAACTTTAGTTCCTTAAACATCGTGTTGTTATTATACCTTATTTGGTGCGGGTAAGGAGAGTCGAACTCCTGTCTCAACCTTGGGAAGGTCACATAATACCGTTATACGATACCCGCTCGAGGGGCAACCGTGAGCCAAAACACGATTTTTCTCATCGTTTTACTGTTCTTTTTCTCAATATGCCGCCCACCTGCCAATATGCGTTTGCCTCGTGAAACTCTGTACTCGTCGGCTGTGAGTCAAAGATTTCAGTCTAGACAAGCCTATTGATCCGACATGGAGCCACCTGCCGGGATCGAACCGGCGACCTTCTCGTTACGAATGAGATGCTCTACCGACTGAGCTAAGGTGGCGCACGTGTTATTATATCAAATACCGCCCCTGTTGCGTAAGAGCGATAAATTTGCTAATATTACCTAGTCTTTGTTGGGACAGAGATCCAAACAAGTTTTGACGAGGGCTCGCCCAGTAGCGAGTCGCCGAGGGTCATCACAAAAGTGATGTAAGCGTTCCCCACAGGTGGACATTATCGGCGATCTACTACTGGGC
>CAZHGM010000009.1:0-831 GCA_964532145.1 uncultured Candidatus Saccharibacteria bacterium
CGCCATGGCAGATATTCAACACTGGCGACGGCTGGGTGGTATACGACGGGGAAAAATGCGGCACGGATCTGTTTCGATTTAATGATCTTGCTTATGGTTACGCGCGGCTGTATACATTGCTCGGCTCTCCTGCCACTGCAAAAGCGCTCCTGCGCGCATTTATGGAGCAACATTCGATGGGTGATACCCAGTTTATGAAAGAATTTGTGCCAGTCCTCGCGCATCGTGCCGTCGGCTGTCTGGCGGATGCATATCATGATCAGCCGACACGTGACTATGTCACTTCAGCAGAAGAGCTGCTTGGCATCTGTATTGATAAAAACACAGGGGCAATCACTACCTAGCGCACTTGCGGCGTTTTCTTCGCGGGGCAGCGAGAGCAGGATTATCCGGTGATATACGTGTGGTAGTAAGTGTTGTAGCCTAGTAATTCGCCCTGAAGTCGAGTCTTCATATTGCCATTTTATGAGGACGATATCGTAATTTTGTACAAGCGCAGGGGCTTCATCGAGAATTTGTAGGCGTTTTTCACGGATAGGATCATCAAATGATTGTGCAACATAGGAGAGGCTTGCCTCGCATGGAGCGACAGTTTTGTCTGACCAACCAAGCGTGCGCTTTAGGGCAGGCTGCTTTGTGGCAGCCTCAATAAAGCTGGCTTTTCCAGCAGCACTTTGACCGAAAACCCAGACGATTTCTCTCTTTGCCATAGCTGTTACACCATATGATAGATTGCAATCTGAGAAAAGTTTTGCTATAATAGACGGTAACTTTTTGGAGAGGATATGCCTTAAATGACCATACTCTCCCACTGAAACAAGAAATTACTTA
>CAZHGM010000009.1:841-13806 GCA_964532145.1 uncultured Candidatus Saccharibacteria bacterium
ATAAATGATATAAAAAGGAGAAAAGTAATTATGGGTCAACGTAGACTCGCGACGCCGCAAGCTGATGATCAGTCGAAGCGGCAACAACAAAAACGTAAGCAAGACACCGCAGTCATGGCAAGTACCAGCACCCGGCGAGGTGAAGTACAGCGCGCCCAGCGCCGCATGAGCGAGAACGTCAACGTTCGTGCCAGCCAGCACCGTATTGACGTGCCGGTCAACAAATCAGTTTATAACGGCTATGATGGCCACCAGTTCAGCCTGGCTGACATGAAAGCCAAACGCGACAATCCGAATCGCCCCAGTCTCAAAGTCATCCCAATCGGCGGTGTCGGCGAAATGGGTATCGGCAAAAACATGACCGCGCTTCAGTACGACAACGACATTATCATCGTCGACATGGGATTTTTGTTCCCGGGTTCTGACTATCCAGGCATCAACTACATCACGCCGGATATTACGTGGCTGATTGAGCACAAAGACATGATCCGCGGTGTCGTGTTCACGCACGCCCACTTGGACCATATCGGTGCATTTCGTCATCTTATCCCGCAGATTCCCGCACCAGTCTATGCGACGAAATTTACTGTCGGCATGCTGCAGAAGAACATGGAAGAATCCCAGGATGATTATGAGCCTGACTACCATATTCTCGATCCAGAAGCGCATGATCGTGTTCAGGTCGGTGATAGTTTTAGCCTTGAGCTGATTCGGGTTAATCACTCGATTCCGGATGCTGCTGCGGTTGTTATCCGTACCCCAGTCGGCAACGTGCTGAGTAGCGGCGACTGGCGCATAGAGGAAACCCCGGTGGACGGCAAGCCATTTGATTTTTCCCGTATTTCAGAAATCCAGCAAAAAGAAGGGTTTATGCTGATGATGAATGAGTCAACTGACTGTGAATCAGTCGGCAGCAGTAGCGTGCATAGTGAGCAGGATGCAGTTCACAGCATCGGTGAAATTATGAACTTGTTCCACGACAGCCGCATGATTGTCAGCTGTTTCTCGTCCAACCTGCACCGTATGCAGCTCATCCTTGAAGAAGCCAAAGCACATGACCGTAAAGTTGCCTTTGCTGGCTACAGTATGATCCAGAACCTCGAGGTCGCACTACGCGCCAATGCCATTAAGATACCGAAAGATGTCGTGGTCAAAATGGAGGACATCATACGATTGCCTGACAGCAAAGTGACTATCGTCTGCACTGGCTCGCAAGGTGAATTTAACGCCGTACTCAACCGCATGGCGACTGGCGCGCACAAACATGTCAAGATCAAAAATTCGGACGTCATCGTCTTTAGCTCGAGTATGATTCCGGGCAACGAGAAATATATCGTCCGTACGGTTGACGGCCTGATGCGAGAAGGAAGCGACGTTTTCCAGGATCGTCGTACAAATCTGCCTGGGGTCGGACGGCTTCACCTTACCGGGCATGCCTATCATGACGACCATGTCCGTCTTATTGGCGTCGTCAACCCGACATACTACCTCCCGAACCACGGTGAATTTCATATGCTCGTGCATAATGCCGAGCTTGCCGAACATGAATGTAACATCCCCCGCAAAAATATATTTGTCTGTGATGCCGGGGATATTGTGGAGTTTTACCACGATGGTAGCGCTCGCAAAACCGGCCGAATTCCGGTCGGAGGCGTGATGTACGATGACAGCGGGGCAGTCGTTTCCGAGGTTGTTCTTAAGGACCGTATCCATATGGCCAACGAAGGTATCTTTGTCGTCGTGCTAACGGTAGCCCGCGGCAATGGACGATTACTGACGAGCCCTGATATCATTTCGCGAGGCTTTATTTATCTGCGCGATAGCGAAGAACTCATGAACCTTATCCGTCAGTATCTCAAGCAGAAAGTCACACGCCTCTTCAGCGGCCGCAAACTAGATCTCGATGCTGCCAAAAAAGAGCTGCGCGAAGAATTAACGCACCTGTTGTACGACCAGACGCGACGGACGCCAATTATTATCCCTGTGATTAACGAAATCGGCAGCGCCGGCCCGTCGCAAAACGCTACCTCGCCGCGACCAAGCACGCCGCCTCGCGCGCCGTTTGCTCCCAAGTCTGATTGGAGCCAACCCGTGCCAAAAGATTCGGAGATTCCTCATCTGGCGGGCCGTTCTCCGAGAGATATTTAGAGGTCTCTGCGCGACAGGTCTCCCATACCCCGCATGGGCGTAAGTGTAAGCCCCTTGCATTTCGTAGTAATTTGTGCTACAATATAGACATAAGCATCGACAGATACTATAGTGGTGCATATAATAAGAAACAGATATGACCAGAACACATACAAACATATATTCCAAAGATCAAGCCTGGGCTGAAGGTGCGGTTTAGTATGGGTTCGAGACGCAAAACATCTCGTCGCAAGAAAGTTGACAAGCCGCAACATGCGGTTCCTGATGGATTTTGGCGGCAAGTTGGCGGCATTGTGCTTGTCGTTTTTGCATTTTTACTTGTCGTAGCGATGTTTGGAGCAGGCGGTCCAATGCTGGACTGGTTACTGGGCGCTTGTAAGGTATTGTTTGGCATCGCTACCTACCTACTCCCAATTGTTTGTATTTTCTTGGCAGTTGCAACATTTCGTGCCGAGAATAACCGGCTGGCAACGGTCATGAAGTTTGCTTCGCTGCTACTGATCGTCTGGCTGTCGGGATTGTTCGGTGTATTCTCACGTGACCCAGAAAGCTCAGAGATTGCACAAGCTGGTGATGGAGGTGGCTTAGTCGGCTGGCTCATTAACCAAGCAATGCTTAGTATGGTGAACAGTTCAGTCGCAAGCTTTATTTACATCGTGCTGACTGTCGTTACGCTGTTGTTTGTACTGGCGGTTCCGCCGCAAGCGATTATTGACTTCTTTAAAAACCTCTTTACCAGGGAATATGATCCCACCAGGGAAGGTAATGCAGCAGTTGCCGAGAAGGCCGGGCTTGTTGAAACTAGGCCGGTTGGCGAGTTTAAACTTAACGAAGGCGTGCCAACTGTGATGAGCGGGAGTGGGGACAAAAAGGGTCTGAGTAGCCTTCGCAATAGTGTCAAACAAGACAAAGCAGCCGAGCAACAAGCTGCACTGACCAGTGCCAGTGACCCTGACTGGGAGATGCCAAGCGTAGACCTGCTGGAGAAAAAACAAAGTCCAGCTGATGCTGGGGATGTCAAACACAATGCCCAGATTATTAAAGATACCTTGAGTGAGTTTAGCATCGAAGTAGAGATGGAAGGTGCTAATATAGGGCCAAAGGTGACGCAGTATACTCTTAAGCCACCGAGCGGTGTCAAATTGAATCGTATCTCGGCGCTTGAGACGAACATTGCGCTCAATCTTGCCGCCCAAGCGCTGAGAATCGAGGCACCAATTCCAGGCCAGCGAGCGGTTGGTATAGAAGTGCCAAACCGTAAAGCGGCAGATGTGCGGTTATATGGTATTTTGACCAGTAAACAGTGGAGTAGCTCAGCAGAGCCTCTCGGCTTTGCTGTCGGTAAAGATATTGCCGGTGATGCTGTTGTCGGTGAGCTTAACAAGATGCCTCATCTACTCATCGCTGGTCAAACTGGCTCTGGTAAATCAGTTATGATCAATACCTTACTCAGCAGCTTGCTGTACCGCAACAGTCCAAGTGATATGCGCCTCATCTTGGTTGACCCAAAGCAGGTTGAAATGACTCCATACCAAGACATCCCGCACTTGCTCACGCCGATCATTACCGAGCCGGAGAAAACTATTAGTGCACTTAAATGGGCGGTAAATGAGATGGAGCGGCGCTATACGCTACTCGCTGAGGAGCGAGTGCGCGATATTAAGAGCTACAACAGCAAAAAGCCGGAAGAGCGCATGCCATACATTGTTATTGTTATCGACGAGTTGGCGGATCTTATGATGATTGCTGCGCGTGATGTTGAGGCGTTGATCGTTCGTCTTGCACAAAAAGCTCGTGCGGTCGGTATTCACCTGGTGCTTGCCACACAACGGCCGAGTGTCGATGTAATCACGGGACTTATCAAAGCTAATATCCCAGCCCGGATTGCCTTTACGGTAGCATCGCAAGTCGATAGTCGGACGATTTTGGATCAAGTTGGGGCCGAGAAGCTGCTCGGTCAAGGTGATATGCTGATGCTCACGCCAGCAATGAGTAAGCCGAAACGTATCCAAGGTGCATGGGTAACAGATGACGAAGTGAACAAAATTACTGATCATTTGCGTATGCAGCGTCCTGCTCAGTATGATGATGAAATTGTGGCACAGCCAGTCCAGCTCAACGGTAAGGGCGGCGTCGTGATGGACTTCGATGGCGGCAGTGAGGATGATATGTTCCGCGATTCCGTACGGGTCGTGATCGAAAACCGTAAAGCCAGTACGAGTTTGTTGCAGCGGCGTCTGCGTATCGGCTATGGCCGTGCCGCCCGCCTCATCGAGGAAATGGAAGAGCAGGGTATCATTGGCCCAGCCGATGGTGCACGCCCGCGCGAGGTGCTCATCAGTAGCATGGCTGACCTTGGCGGCGGCGATGAATCGGATAACACTGACGAATACGGCATTGCGCGGTGAAGCGCAGAGACGGAGAGATGGAAAGACTGAGAGACTGAAGAAAAGACCTTAGACCTTAGTTCATAGACACTTGCTTTTTTGTGATAGCAGGCGTATACCTGTAGCAAAGGATAAACACAAATACTATGGAAACAGTAGTCCTTGAGCATACAATACATCCTGAGACGCACCATACACTTGATGCGGTTGATGTGAGGGCTGCTGCAACTGCCCAGAAGCTATTGGAGGCGCAAGAGCACGATATTGAGCATAACAAGGCCGCCAAATTAGTAGAAATATATAACAATCTCGATGCCCAGTATGCTGCGCGACGAGTAGCCAGTGTGATCCATATCGGTGATATCATCAGCGAATCAGTTTCATTTGCGACACGTACGCCCGATCTTGAATCACTCGATGAAATATTTACCTGCGAGACGATTTATGACCCGATACTGAAGCGACCAATGAACCGCTATGAGGTGAAGATGCTGCAGGCCGATGAAAGCACGATCAGTGTCATACTTCACTCGGACGGTACTATGCAGTTTATGAGAATCCAAGATGGCGAGACATCGACGGTACCACATGATCAAACGACTGAGATCATGAAAGATTTGATGCGGCGTGCGTTTGTGGCGAGTGAAACTTATAAGATGCGCAAGGAAGAAGCCATCAAAGACCATCTTGATCCGACCTTGTATAGTTCGGTTGCTGATATGGATGCCCGGGCAAAATTAGTCGCACTCCGCGGTGAGGAACGCCCGACGACACTCGAGTAGTTTACATATGATGCTACCTCTGTTATAATATCTCGTACAATCAACCTAACTGTAACGTCCATAACGAGTCGTTACTCCGGTCGCATCCGGAACCATAGGAGGTACTTATGCGAGAGTATGAGCTCACAGTTGTGCTGCATCCTGATTTGGAATCAAATCTCGATGATGCCATGACAAAAGTTCGTAAAATTGTCACCGACAACGGGGGCACAATTAAAAAAGAAGATAACTGGGGCAAAAAACGCTTAGCATACCGTCTTAACAAAGAAGATTTCGGTATCTATGTTTACTTTGAAGTCGAGCTGCCAGCCGAATCAGTTGCCAAAGTCAACAGCACGCTCAACATCACTGATGAAGCGTTGCGGTTCTTACTGGTAAGCGTGGACGAAAAAGCCCGAGCCGCAGCTGAAGAAGCAAAAGAAGCCAAAAAAGAAGAAGAGTAAAGGAGAGAATATAGTATACAGAATGTAGAATATGGCAAAGTCGCATTATTCTACATACCATATTCCATATACTAAGTTTCGACTGAAAGGAGAAACGAAATGAAGGGGTTTAACAAAGTAGTACTTATGGGTAATCTGACGCGGGACCCTGAAACACGCACGACACCGAGCGGACAGTCTGTCACGAGCTTTAGTCTTGCCGTCAACCGATCATGGCGCGGCGCAGACGGCCAACAACAGGAATCAGTCAGCTATATCGACTGTACGGCATGGGGCAAAGCCGGTGAAATCATCGCTCAGTACATGCAGAAAGGACGCGCGCTTCTCGTTAGCGGACGGCTAGAGCAGCGTTCTTGGGACGACAAAGAGTCCGGACAAAAACGTAGCAAAGTCGATGTTGTGGTCGAAGATTTTAACTTCGTTGACGGCGGGAATTCTGGTAACAGCAACGGTGGCTCATATGAAAGTAGCAGTCCTACCAAGCCAGCTGGCAAGAAACAGCAAGCCGCCCCGGCCGATGATGTTGACGACCAACCGATCGACCTCTCTGACATACCATTTTAATAAGATAATTAGTAGAGGATGGATTTTCGGTTTTAGGATTTTGAAAGTAATTACATACAGCGATTCTTCTAAAATCCATAATCACCGATCTAGAATCCACTTTTACTCTGAAGGAGTAACCTATGGCACGAAGATTTAAAAAAGATATACCAGCATATTTTGATTACAAAGACCCGAAGACGTTGCTTCGGTTCGTCAACGCATATGGGCAGATCGAGCCAAGCAGTAAAACTGGCCTTAACCCTCGCCAACAGCGCCAGCTGAGTACTGCCATCAAACGCGCCCGACACTTAGCGTTGATGCCGTTTGTTTCTCAGGGGTAAGAAACAGAAGAATATAGTATTTGGAATATAGAATATGGCGGAGCGCATCAGTTCTTTTCGTGATTTGAAAACATGGCAAGAAGCTCCACATCTTGCGGTGATGATTTATAACATAACAGGGGTATTCCCAGATAGCGAGCGATTTGGCCTGGCTAATCAAATGAGACGAGCAGCCGTGTCAGTCGGGTCGAATATCGCGGAAGGTTTCTCGCGACAATCTACTAAAGAAAAACTGCAATTTTATCATATTGCGAAGGGCTCGTTGACAGAGATTGAAAGCCAATTAGATCTTGCTTGGCGAGTCGAGTATATTGATGGGAGCACCTCAAAATGTGTATTAGAACAAATCGGACATGTTGGAAGGTTACTAACAGCCCTCATTAGGAAAATTCCTGTGCGTTAGCTATATACTATATTCAATATTCCACATACTAATTTTTAAAATCGGAGATTCTATATGTACAACCCCACTGACCTCAAAAAAGGCACCGTTATCCAAATAGACGGTCAGCCGTACCGTATCATGGACTATAACCAAAAGGTGATGGGCCGCGGCGGCAGTATCGTCAATGTAAAGGTGCGCAATCTCATCACCGGTGCAGTGCTGCCGAAGACGTATAAGGGTCAGGACAAGATCGAGCCAGCCGATGTGACGACACGTACCGTGCAGTACCTGTACAGCGATGGCGATGGGTTCCATTTGATGGATCCGACAACATTTGACCAGTTTGAGGTCGATGGAGAGACGATGAACGAGGCTGACAAGTACTTGCACGAAGGTGACGAAGTCGGACTACAGTTTTTTGGTGACCGCGTGATAAATGTTGAGCTGCCGACGGCCGTGAGCCTGACGGTGACCTATGCCGAAACTGTCGTCAAAGGAGATACGACCAGCAATGTCCTCAAGGACGCCACGCTAGATACTGGTCTTGTTGTGAAGGTGCCGGCATTTATTAAGACCGGCGATACGATACGTGTCGATACCCGCAACGGTAGCTATCTCGAGCGGCAGAAGTAAGCTCAGAGATCTTGGATTATAGATTTTAGATTTTGGAAGAAATCACATGAAACAACGACTTGATCAGGCAATGTTCTCTCGCAAACTTGTTGGCTCGCGTAGTGAGGCGGAGAGCTGGATTCGGCTTGGTAAGGTGATCGTTGATGGGGAAGTAAGGCGAAAACCGGGCATATTTGTTTCTGACTCGTCGAAAATCGAATTAAAAACAGAGGAACGCTATGTGAGCAGAGCAGGGCTGAAACTGGCGAGTGTGGCAGGGAAGTTTGGCGTTGATTTTGGAGGCAAGGTCGTGCTGGATGTCGGCTCAAGTACTGGAGGCTTCACAGACTATGCGCTGCAGCACGGCGCGGCAAAGGTAATCGCGGTTGATGTCGGGACAGATCAGCTACACCCGAGTTTGCGCACAGACCCACGGATAGAGCTTCATGAGAAAACGGATATCCGCAGTGTGCGGTGTGATCACACAGAGCCACGAGAGCCACAAGAAATTATTATAGAGGCACCGGATATCATTGTGATCGATGTCAGCTTCGTTAGCCTGCGCGAGATTCTTCCTCATCTTTTTTCTTTCGTTCTTCATCCCTCTTCCATCTGTCTCGCCATGGTCAAGCCGCAATTTGAAGCAACCAGAGCGCAGCTCACTAAAGATGGTATCGTCAAAAATGATCGTGTGCGTCGTGAAATAGTGCAGGAGTTTGAGCAATGGGCGCGGCAACTGTTTGTGATCCTCGACAAAGCCGATAGCGGTGTGGCCGGTGCGCATGGAAATAAAGAGCGGTTTTATTATCTCAAAGCTCTTGTTTGATTCCAGGGAACGTCCTTAGGATCATGACCCACACGCTATAGAACAGGCTTTCGGTTTTTGTTTTTATTTTGTTCATGATCACTCTGTTAGAGATGGTATTGTAAAATACATGTTATTATGCTATAATGCGACTACCTATCCATTTGGGTGGGCTTCCAGCTATGGGCATGAAGCGATCGTTTTCGACGTGATCTTTGGCCCGCACGCTGATGATCATTGACAATCCGATTTCTCTAAAAACCCTATGGCTTCGTGCCATTAGTTGGCGGTCCAGCCAATTCCACAACCAGAAAGGAGGATGCGATGAAACCTCGCATCCAAGGCGTGTGGGTGGCCATCATGGCCGCCTTCGCGCTCATCATCGGCTTCGCGGTGGATCCCGCCACCGCGACCGCCGCACAACCAACCGTGGCGACGGCTTCCGTCACCACGGTCGATGTGCCCCCGATCACATCCGACCCCCCCACTGCCCAGCAGATCGGAACATCTTGGGGGGTGTCCTACCACGTCGGAGGCATCATCGTCGATGCGGGCTATCGCATCGACGGCGTCTGGCTCGTGCGAGGGCACGACCAGACGTACTCGACCCTATCACAGACCATGGTACCCCGCACAGATGGCGGGTACCTTCTGGAGAGCTACACCGACGACACCCTAGCATACTGGAAGGTGGAGGCAACGCTGATCGCCCCCACCGGCGAGTATGTGGACGTCGTGCTCGGCCGCGGTTATGCCGTGGCCGAGCAGGGCTACAGCCCCGACGTTTCCTTTGGCCCGGCCACAGGCCAGGTCAACGTCGGCCCCTACCTGGGCTTCACGACCACGGCAACGTGGCCGGGTGGCTCGACTGTCACCCTCAACGAGGGTGACAACATGACTGGTGCGCCGTGCGGCGTGCTGGTCACGGTCACAGAGACTGTTGACCCGTGGTTTGTGCCCCTGCCGGGCTCACAAACCACACAGTCGTACACCTTCCCTTGTGGCGAGGAGGTGACGCCTCAGGGCGTCACTTCGATTTGGCCCAATCGGTGGCTAGTGCCCGTGGAGGAGGGCGTTCGCTACCGCGTCCGGGTGGGTGACACCACCTGGACGGCGAAGCCCGGGACTACCATCTTCCGCAAGTGCGGAAGTGAGTACTGGGTGGAGGCGGTCGCAATGACCGGTTACACCCTTGCCAAGGGGTGGGAGCAGCGCGCCACCATCCCATGTCCCGCGATCCAGCTGTTCTCGCCCAAGGTGAGAACCGTCAAGGTCGTGCTCCGAGGAGGAGCAGTCGATGGGGTTACGCGCCCCATCGGCCTCAACGTCCGGATCGCCGGTAAGCCGGCGGTCAAGGGGGTGGGCTACACGCAGGTCTGTGTTCCCACCACCGATAAGGGCGGCTGGATCTGCACGGTGAGCCTCGCTCGCCGTGCAGGAGCCAGGGCGTGGGTCAATGTCGCCTACGCATTCCCCGTCGGGGGGACGAAGTCGGCAGGGGTCTGGGTGCGTCTGCGCTGACACACCCAGAAGAGGAATCGGATTCAATCGTTGATCCCCGTCAGAACAGGCGAGTGGATCCGATTTACGCCCTCGGCTTCGGCCGGGGGCTTCCTCTTTTCTTTTATACGGCTATTTTTTGACGTTAAAACGAAACTCAACGACGTCGTCGGGTTGCATGACGTAGTCGCGGCCGACCGTATGGATATTGCCCGCTTGTTTGGCGGCTAGTTCTGAGCCCGCCGTGATCAGATCAGGGTAGCTGATCACTTGAGCGGCGATGAAGCCGCGCTCAAAGTCGGTATGGATAACACCGGCAGCTTCCGGTGCGGTGGCGCCTGCACGGATTGTCCAGGCACGGACTTCTTTAGGGCCAGCAGTCAGGTAGCTCTGCAAGCCAAGCGTGTGGTAGGCGGCACGTGCCAGCTGAGCCAGACTAGACTCTGTGACACCGTAGCTAGCGAGCAGCTCGGCGGCATCGGGTTCATCAAGGTCATGCAGCTCCTCCTCAAGCTTGGCACAGACAAACACAGTATCGGCGGGCGCAACCAGAGATTTCAACTGGGATTGCAATTTCTCATCTGAGAGTCCCGCCTCGTCGACATTAAAGGCATAGATGGTTGGCTTTGACGTCAGTAACTGCAGAGTGGATTTTGGATTTTGGATTTTGGATTTTGGGATACGACCAGCATCAAGCTCGGTGCGGATTATTTGGAGCTCTTTGAACTCGGCCAGTTTTTCGGGATCATATTTTGCTTCTTTTTGGAGTTTAGGCAGATGTCTGTCGATGGTCTGGATGTCGGCGAGTATCAGCTCGGTATTGATGACCTCGATGTCACTTTTTGGGTTGATCGCGGTATCGCTGTGGCGAAGGATATCGTCGTTATAAAATGCTCGTACGACATGAACGGTTGCGTCGCATTCGCGGATATTTGCGAGGAATTGATTGCCCAGACCTTCGCCTCGGCTAGCACCAGCAACGAGCCCTGCGATGTCAACGAACGTAACTGTAGCTGGGATCACCTTGTCGCTCGAGTACAGGCGCTGCAGGACGGCTAATCTCTCGTCGGGCACTGGCACAATGCCGGAGTTTGGCTCGATGGTTGCAAACGGATAATTGGCAGCGAGCGCTCCCGCATTTGTGAGCGCATTAAAAAGCGTCGATTTACCGACGTTTGGCAGGCCGACGATCCCTATTGAGAGCGACATGTCTGATAGTATAGCGTATATCGGTGTTGTTGGCGAAACGCAGCCATGGTAGAATCATAAGCATAATAGGCATGCCAAAGGGGAGCAGGGTGGCAAATATCATTTCGACAGGCCCGAAGCGATCAAAGAAACAGCAGCGAACAGCTCGCCATCGTCTGGTGGTGGGCGCGGTGATAGGTGCTGTGGTATTTGCGCTGTTAGGCTATGGCATATGGTATTTTGTTCAGCACCGTACAGCGCAGACATCTCCGAAAGAAAGCTGGCAGATCGTACGTGATGCCTCTGTTGCTGCGTATGAAAAAACATCGAAGGGCGACTATGACGGTGCATCACGGGCCTATACCGATGCGGCAAATCAAGCAGCAACACCGGAGCTCAAGCAAGAGATTTTTCTCAAGCAAGCCAGCATGGCCTACGACCAGGGGAAATACGACGATGCGCTCACTGCCGCCAAGGCTGCCGAGCTAGCGAAACCAAACGTGGCAACGAGTCAAATGATTGCCATCATTGCGGAGAAGAAAGGCGACAAGGAAATGGCGATGAGCTACCTTAAACGAGCGCTATCACAGCTGGATACAAACTCGCCGATGTACAGCTATGATGCAAAAGAGATGAAAGACAAGATTATTGCTCTGGGAGGCAGTTTATGATTACGCGATGGGCGCAGCTTGCACTCGCTATGATAACTGTCGCTAGCATAGTAGTAATGCCTGTCAACGGGTCTGTTGAGCGGCACTTCAGTAAAGAGTCCGGCTATGGCTATTTTTATGGCGATTATTACATGACGCCAGCAACGCCACTCTATAACACGGGTATGACGATTAACGGCACGGATAACCTGGCGCGAGCCAATGATCTTATAAATACACTTAGGAATGATAGCGCATCAGCCGATCCAGCCGTGTTTCGTCCTGCGGCATTTATTACCCAAACAATGCTACAAAAACCATCTGGATCAAATGCGACATCTCCCGCAAGTTCAGCTGACCTAACAGAGCTAAGCGATCGACTTATTGCGTTCATTAGTAACGGGGGGACCATTACACTTACCCCATATCAATATAGTATTGAAACATATCGTCAGCCCACAAACGATGTTGCCTGGTATCGCACCGCCACCCCAATGACTGCCTCGGCCTACGTGTTCTCGAAAGGCGGTGTTGACTACTATGCAATTCGTGCTAGTACCGGAAACGTGCTTTCATACAACGATACAACCCAGACTCTTCCTGGTATCCCTGCAGTCGCAAGCGGCTGGACAGCACAAGGAAGAACAGAGCTAACCAAAACCGATTATCGAGCTGGTGAGACAGTTACATTCCATCATTATCTCAAAAACAATGGTCCTGATTCGGCAAATATTTCATATCGAGTGATAAATACAAGTACAGGCGGTACGGTAAAGTCTGAGCCAGCCAAGAAATATCTGCCGGGTGAAGAGCGGGAAGTCGCACTGGCTACTGATGGAAATCCAAGTGATACGTTCGACATACCGAGCGGCACGCCAGCCGGTACTACCTTTTGCCGGGAATTACGCTGGACGCCCGCTTCGTCAACAAGTCCCAGGGAGTCTCGAGGGACACAAGTTTGTGCTACTGTCGTCAACGGCTGGTCGTTGACCCCGACAGTTAATTCATCCCAGGCATCGGCGCTGCCTGACACGACAGTGACGTACCGTTTCTCATTACAGCATGCGGGGACAAAGGCGGACAATATACGTATAGTCAAACGAAAGATTGTCGTGCCACCAGGGGTTGATGGGTCGTTCCTGACGTCATCACACACTGGCTGGAATTGCAGTGATTAT
>CAZHGM010000009.1:13816-27283 GCA_964532145.1 uncultured Candidatus Saccharibacteria bacterium
AGTCCGACATGGTCGTCAACCCATAACTTTGTACCTGGAGTGAGCTACTCGATTGCTGATGACTCTGAGACGGTAACCGGGGCTCCAGGGACACGATATTGCCGTGTGTTGTCGGTCGAGCCGTACCAAAATACCTCACCAGACAGGCTGGACAGCGCGGCATCATGCGTAACTATTGGCAAATCGCCCTATATTGCACTCATTGGAGCAGACAGCTCAGCAGGAGGAAGCATGCAGGAGGGAGGTATAAACGACGACGCTCCATACAATGGTGCGACGCTTAAGGGCCAGGGCTTTATTGCTTCACGGTATGCCGACAAAGGGTTCGGTTCATTTAGTGACTACGGCCTGTTCGCAGTCGGGCCTATTTATAACTTTTCATCATCCGGTCGTGTCGATGACGCCAGCTATACCAGACTTAGTTTTGCCAATACTGACACGCCTGCGAACTATTTCTCAACGTTTGGATATTTCCAAGATGTGCATAAAATTCCAGATTATGCGGCTAGCAGCTCGCCCTACGCCAGCATCGGTAGTCGTCCGGCAGTGAGTGGTGTATCTGACTGGTCGGTGAGTGGCGAGTACAATATCACGACTAACGGGAATGTTACCCTAGACCCCCAAGGCCACATCATGAGCCCGCGGCAGCGGATTATCATCTATGCACCGAATGCTAGCATTACGATACAAAGCCCGATTAGTTATCAGACGACTGGTCTCGCTAGCTTCGCAGACGCGCCACGGCTGCTGATAATTGCGAAGAATATCGCCGTATCTGGAAGCGTGTCGAAACTTGATGGAGTGTTTTTTGCCAGCAACGTGTTTAATTCATGCGCTGAGGCAGGCAACGATCTCGGCAGCAATCAAATGAAACAGGCGATTACGCTTAATGGGGAGTGCAAGAACCAACTGGTGATAAATGGCGCGGTTATCTCGTATAAAACGCTGTTGCCTCGCACCTATGGCGGCCTTGACCCGGGGAAGCCTTCTGAGATGATCCGTATGCGGCCAGAGACATTTATCCAGCCATATGTTGATTCAGCTTCTAACTCCGGTATGACAACTGACTACGAAACAGAACTGCCGCCACGGTATTAGAACGACCCTGATTTCTTTAAAAAAGTAGTTGCATATCTGATGAGTGTGGTATACTTAAGCATAAGTATGAAGGGTATTATTTCGGTGGGCGACTTCTTCGCATTAGATATCGGCACAACATCAGTTCGTGTCGTGCAGTTATCGGGTAGCAATGGTGCCTGGGGGCTACAAAAGTACTCCTCGGTGCCGGTTGATATAAAAATAGCAACATCTGACTCCCCTGAAGATCAAAAACGATTAGCGGAAGTCATTACGACTGCAATTGGTCAGAGCGGAGTCCGGACGCGAAACGTAGTCCTCGGTATCCCGTCCAACCGTATGTTTGCAACCGTTGTCGATCTTCCTGCCATGTCACAAGCCGAGCTTGCCAACACAATCAAATACCAGGCAGAGCAGTTCATCCCAATGAGTATCGATGAAGCGAAAGTTGACTGGGCGCTTGTTGGTAAATCATTAAAAGATTCGAGCCAGGTAGAGGTGCTGATCGCGAGTGTGGCCAATAGCTTCTCCGAGCAGCGGCTTGATCTTGTGGAAGGGTTAGGGCTCAATGTGCTAGCGATCGAGCCAGACCCGCTTGCGCTCTGTCGTGCCTTGCTGCCTAGCGGTGCACAAAACAGCCATATGATCCTTGATTTTGGTGATTTTTCGACTGACGTTGTTATGACACTGGGAGACTCGCCGCGGTTAATTCGGTCGATTCCAACCGGTTTTCGTACGCTTGTCAAAGCTGCCGCGCAAAACCTCAATATCGACGAGCAACAAGCTGCGCAGTTTATCTCGAAGTTTGGCATCGACTCGACTAAACTTGAGGGTCAAATATCGCGTGCACTTGATACGACCGTTGACCAATTCGCGACGGAACTTATCAAATCAATAAAATTCTTCCAAACGAAATACCCTAATGTTCCGATTGATTCACTATTACTCTCTGGGTACGCCACTACTATCCCGGCGTTTTCAAACTACCTTGCTGACAAAACAAGCCTTCGGGCAGAGTTAGCCTCGCCATGGCAAAAGGTAAAAATATCGTCAAATGACCAGACTGCACTCGGTGCGGCGGCGGCGCAATTTGCCGTCGCGGTTGGGCTGGCAGAACGGGGGAGCGTATGATTGAACTAAACCTGCTTCCTGATGTCAAAAAAGAATTTATTCGTGCACAACGTATTCGAAACACGGTTATTTCAGGAGCGATCATCGTATCGCTTGTGTGTGGGGGGCTTGTTGCGCTTCTCGCGGTGTTCGTGTATGCAGGCCAAGGTGTCATCATTAACAACCTCAAACAGCAGATTACCGAAAACCACACAAAATTAGCAGGCCAGCAGGAAATCAACAAGTACCTTGCAATTCAGAGCCAGCTAGCCGCACTCGATACTGCTGCTGGGCAGCGCAGCGTGTATGGCCGTGTTCTCGATGCGCTTCCAGCGCTTAATCCAGCTGCGCCGAACAATGTGACGCTTTATGATTTCTCCATCAACAAAGCTGACTCATCTGCCACGATGTCCGGCCAAGCGGCAACATTTGAGGTCGTGAATAACTTTAAGAATACCTTGGAGAAATCAGCACTCGTCTACACCGATAGCACTGGCAAAGAATTTAATACTCCTCTGTTCCCAACGGTTACCAGTGGCGTGCCAGCACTGTCAGAAGTGAACGGTAAATCTATCGCAGCATTCAACTTCACTATGACATTCGCGCCGGAGGCGTTTGACCCCTCAAATAGCAACATCAAGATACTCGTGCCAAAACTTGTGACCTCAGATAGCGATCAAAATGCCCCGAAAGAGCTCTTTACGACACAGTCAGGAGGATCCGGCAATGGAAACTAAAGCAACTCCTTCAGCCAGAGGTATGAAGAAACGTGAACAGATACAGCACACCAATAAACTCGTGTTCTTATGGGTTGCCGGTGCGGCTGTCGCGGTGACGGTGGCGCTTGTACTATCACAGTTCCTCGTACGCCAGCTGATATTCAACGACAAGATCATATCAGCGCTTAACACATCGAATACAACACTGAAAAATGACATTCAGTCCTACGGCACCCTTAAAAATGAGGTAGTAAAACTGCTTGCCAACCCGAAGCTCAGCGACCTTCGCATCAATAAAGATGCAGGTGGCGATAACGCGCTTCAGGTCGTGATCGATGCAATGCCGACAAATGATGACCGTATCGCGCTGGCCGCCTCACTGCAACAAGCTATTTTGAGCCGGTCTGGTGTTCGTGTTGACCAGCTCACTTTTACTGATACAGCCAACATTTCTACGCCAGCAGAAATGACAGGAGCAGCCGCTTCGACGGGCAACCTCTCTGAAATACCGTTTACCTTTAAGGCGACTGGCACTTATGATCAGCTCAAGAAAATGTTCGCCGATATCCAACTCTCTATTCGCCCTGTGAGCGTATCAAATGTCAAACTGAGTGGGGCAAATGACACTATGACGGCTGAGGTTCAGGCGAGTACCTACTACGCAACCCCGATGACAACTGATCTAACAAAAGGTACGGTACAACCATGAAAAAATCTGATTTAGCGCTTCTGGTACTCATTGTCGGTCTCGTGGGTCTTATAACATACTTTGCGGTTGATTCGCTGCTTGGGAAGAAGGAGCTGAAACCGTACTCGTACGACAGTGCTACCGAGATCAAATCATCACTGACTCCGCCAAGTGACAAAGTCTTTGTGACGGACGCGTACAACCCTACCATTAAGATTAAGATCGGTGACCAAGCAAACCAGCAGCCATTTAATGCCTCTTCGCAATAGGGGTGAGCGCTCATGTCGGTTCTAACGCCTGATCTCCAAAAAAAGCTTGAAGAAGAGCTTGTAAGCGAGCAGATTCTGGACGCTGTTAAACTGAAGAGCTATCACCAAAAGGCCCAGACGGAAAACAAGCCGCTTATCGAGCTGCTCATCGAAGACAAGATGCTTACAGATGAGGTTCTCACAAAACACATCGCGTCGGTATCGGGAGTGCCGTATGTTAACCTTGCAGCTGCTCAGATTGACTCAAAGGTGCTGGATTTATTACCTGTTGATGTCGCTGAGCGCTATATGGCAGTACCGCTCGGCGAAATGAACAAGCGTTTGGCTGTGGCAATGCTTGACGCAAATAACATTCAGGCAGTTGATTTCTTGGCGACCAAGATTCAGCGTCCGCTCAAAGTGTATATGGCGTCAGAGGCCGGCATTCGCAATGTGCTTAGCCAATACCATACTGATCTTGAAGGGGGCGTGAGTGATGCGGTTAAGACAGTGGCAAATGAAGCGACTGCAAGTAACGCCGTGCTTGGTGACGGTAAAGATATCAAAACGCTTGTCCAGGATTCCCCGATTTCCCGTGCGCTGAGTACAATTTTAGAGTATGCAGTCCGCTCACGAGCCTCTGATATCCACATCGAGCCACTTGAGACAGCGCTCAAAATCCGCTGCAGGATTGATGGTGTACTGCGCGAGGTAATGAAACTACCTAAAAGCATCGAGCCGGCGCTCATTTCGCGTATTAAGATTTTGAGTAATCTCAAAATCGATGAGCACCGAATTCCGCAGGACGGTCAATTCGCGATCCATGTGGCCGAGAAGGATGTTGATCTTCGTATCGCGATTAGTCCGGTGGTATGGGGGGAGCAGGTCGTGATTCGTCTGCTTGATAAGTCCGGGAGCAGTTTTAAACTTGAGGAGATGGGATATGCAGGGCGGGCACTCCGGACCATCCGAAAAGGCATCAAAAAGCCAAACGGCATGATTTTGACTTCTGGGCCGACGGGATCAGGTAAGTCAACCAGCCTCTATGCATTGGTACAGGAGATTTTCGATGATTCGATCAATATTGTCACGCTAGAGGACCCTGTCGAGTATAAAATGTCTGGTGTTAATCAAATTCAGGTCAATGCTGATGTAGGGTTAACATTTGCATCGGGCTTACGCTCGATATTACGTCAGGATCCAAATGTCGTGATGGTGGGAGAAATTCGTGACGCTGAGACGGCAAATCTCGCCGTTCAGGCTGCTTTGACGGGGCATCTGGTGTTTAGTACACTGCACACGAATTCGGCTGCCGGGGTGTTGCCGCGGTTACTCGATATGGGAATAGAGCCATTTTTGATCGCGAGTACCGTTAACACAGTGATTGGCCAACGTCTTGTTCGGCGCGTTGGCGAGAAAAACGAACATTACCAGTCGGGTGAGCTCGAAACCAAGAGTATTCAAGAGACTATCGGAATGCTTCTGCCGACAGACGCGACGGTAGCACCCCAAGTTGCGGCGGATTTAGGGTATAAAACGCTACCACTTGCGGGACAAAACGCTTATACTTTAGTGAAGGGGATTGATACCCCGAAGGCGCCTGGCGGCTATAAGGGCCGAATGGGACTGTACGAGGTCATGGATATCTCGGAGGCCATTCAAAATTTGATTGTCAAACACGCGACTAGTGCTGAGATTCAGCGCCAAGCCGTTGCGGAGGGGATGGTAACGATGCGCCAGGACGGGTATCTGAAAGCCCTCCAGGGTTTGACGACTATTGAAGAAGTTAATCGCGTTGCCGCAAACATGGCGTAAGGGAGGGACCAATAATGCAGCCACAACAAGAACTACGGATTGAGCTACTGCTCGAAGAGGTCATTCGCAAACATGCCAGTGATCTTCATATTCAGATTGGTCTTCCGCCAATGCTCAGGGTCGACGGAGCTTTGACGCCAGTGCCGGGGCATACTGCACTCAACGAAGAGGACGTCGAAAAACTAGTGTTCGCTATCTTGGATGAAGAACAGCAGCAGATTTTGCTCAAGGACAAAGAGTTTGATTTTAGTTTTGCGTTTGGTGACCTCGGACGGTTTCGTGTAAATGCCTTTCATGAACGAGGTAACCTCGCAGCCGCCCTACGGTTGATCCCAAATGAAATCAAAACAATTGCCGAACTCGGCATGCCAAATATCGTTAACCAATTTTCGAATTATCCTCGCGGTTTGGTATTGGTTACAGGGCCGACGGGCTCAGGTAAATCAACTACGCTCGCGGCTCTTGTCGACAAGATCAACAGTGAAAAATCGCACCACATCATCACCATTGAAGACCCTATCGAGTTTACGCACAAAAGTAAAAAATCAGTTGTCGTGCAGCGTGAAGTTCATTACGATACCTATTCGTTTTCGGCCGCCTTACGTTCAAGCTTGCGTCAGGACCCTGATGTCGTGTTGATTGGTGAGATGCGCGACCTTGAAACGATTTCAGCTGCGATTACGATTGCGGAGACGGGCCATCTGGTGTTTGCGACGCTCCACACCAACTCGGCGGCACAGTCTATTGATCGTATGGTCGACGTATTTCCGCCACACCAGCAGCCACAGATTCGAGCTCAGCTAGCCAATATCTTGATGGCGATTTGTTCGCAGCGTCTCGTGCCGGCTATCGGCGGCGGGCGTGTCGTGGCGGCTGAAATTCTGGTGGCTACCCCAGCGGTACGTAACATTATCCGCGAAGGCAAGAGCCATCAGCTTGACGCGGTCATCCAGACAGGGGCTGATCAGGGCATGCAGTCAATGGATAAAACCCTCGTTGGACTGGTCCAGGCTGGAACAATCACTATCGATGAAGCACGCAACTATGCGGTTGATCTCAGTGAATTTGATAGGATGATGAGGGGGTAGCGTGTTAGAGTTTGACTATACTGCCAAAGATCAGAAATCTGGCAAGCAGATACACTCGGTCGTCAAGGCTGAGTCAGAAAAATCTGCCGCACGATTGCTCATGGAGCAAGGGTACACTCCTATCAAGATCACTGCACAATCCGAATCCAAGAACATATTTGCCTTTCTTCAGAACCGAGTCAGCACCAAAGACCGTGTCGTCTTTTCCCGACAGCTTGCGACGCTTATCAACGCCGGTTTACCATTGGCGCAAAGTCTGCATACGGTCCGCGACCAGACGACGAACAAAAAGCTTCAATCAATTGCGCAAGACGTCCTGACAAGTATTGAAGGCGGATCAACCTTGTCTTCTGCCTTCGGGAAGCACCCCGGTGTGTTCAACGATGTATTTATCGCGCTTGTTTCTGCCGGTGAAGCCTCAGGAACACTTGATCAGGCACTCGAGCGTATTGCTGACCAGCAGGAAAAAGATGCGGAAATCATGAGCAAAGTGAAGGGTGCGATGGTTTACCCTCTCATCGTGAGCTTTGTGATGGTAGCAGTTATCATTTTCATGTTAGTGACTGTCGTGCCGCAGATCGGTAAATTGTACAAAGATTTGAAGCAGGATTTGCCACTGCTCACACAGATAATGGTAACGACGGCGAATTTTATCCAGAAGTTCTGGTATATCGTCGTTATTGCATGTGGGATCGGTATTTATTTACTGTATCAGTGGTCCAGGACACCTGAAGGCCGGCGCTTGCTAGATAGTATCAAGCTCAACGCACCTATGTTTGGGCAGTTGTTCCGCAAACTTTACATGGCGCGGTTTGCGCGTACTTCAGAAACACTGATGTCAACAGGAGTGCCAATGCTCGAAACGCTTGCTATCGCCGAGCGTGCCGTCAACAATGTCCACGTGGCTGATGCTATCAAGCGTGCTGCTGAAAAGGTCAAAGGTGGCAAGGCATTGTCTGAAGCCTTAAAAGGTGAAGACTATATCCTCTCGCTTGTGCCGCAAATGATTAACATCGGCGAACAGTCAGGCGGTATCGATAAAATGCTTGCCAAGGCCGCTACCTTTTATGAAAACGAACTTGATCAGACTATCAAAGCGATCTCAACTATGATCGAACCGGTGCTGATGGTAATGCTGGCTGGAGTGGCTGGGGTGATGATCGGGGCAGTGCTGTTTCCGATTTACAACCTTGTTGGCTCCGGGGCCGTTCGTTAGCCGCGTGTAGTATAAAACGCTTGTGTTTTATACGTGGCTCACGGTATAATCAAGCTATATCAACTAATTTAAGCGTTCTATGCATAACCGAAAGGGTGGGACATGAACACGAATCTAACAAAAGGAACAAAAGGGTTTACGATCATCGAAGTCGTCCTGGTGCTTGCTATCGCCGGATTAATCTTCCTGATGGTATTTATCGCGTTGCCAACACTGCAAAGTAACCAGCGTGATACGCAACGTCGTGATGATGTAAGCCGTATGAAAGCACAGATCAATCAATATCAGGCAAATAATAAAGGAGACGTACCGACATCTCCTGGTGCAACCCAATGTGGTGTTGTGGCTAAAACAATCGGGTCATTCATTGATAATTATTTAACAACCGGTGGTCAGCAGTATAAAGACCCGGACGGAACTGATTACAAGACTCGCTGTAAAACAACAGATGTGGCTTCGACTGATGCTGCAGGTACGTGGTATTATGTTGTGGCAAACACCTGTAGTGGAGAAGCTCTTAAATCACCAGCGGTTGGAAGCGCACGAGACTATGCCATTCGTATGAAGCTTGAAGGTTCAGGCATCATGTGTGTTGATAGTAAGAACTAAGGTAGTTGATCTTAATAAAAATACCTCTCTTGAAAAAAAGAGGTATTTTTTATTACGGCTATGTCTGCTAGCATAAGGGGAATGGAAGTATTTGTTTTAGCTATATTGGGGCTGTGCTTTGGCAGCTTCATCAACGCTCTTGTCTGGCGAATTCGTCACAAACGCGATATGTTACGAGAGCGTAGTGAGTGCACGCACTGCCACCATGTACTGGCGTGGTATGATTTGCTACCGCTAGTGAGCTGGCTATTGCTTCGGGGCCGCTGCCGCTACTGCCGCAAGCCAATCGATGACAGCCCAATTGTCGAGCTCGTAACTGCGGCGCTGTTCGTTGTGTCGTATGTGGCGTGGCCATTTGGCTGGACGTCAGCAGGTGTGGTGTTGTTTGTGTTGTGGCTTGTTGCGCTGATTATTCTTATCGCGTTGTCTGATTATGACCTGCGCTGGTATCTCCTGCCTGACCGGTTGATGTATCCGTTGATTGTGATTGGTGGCGGCATGAGCTATGTGAGGTTTGTCAGCATCGGCGGCCAGAGTATTACATCATGGCTGATGACGATGCTGGGGGGCGTGGTAGTAATTGCCGGGCTGTACTGGGTATTGCACCATGTATCCCGTGGTACATGGGTGGGCTACGGCGACGTCAAGCTGTCAGTATTTATTGGGAGTATACTCGGGTGGCAGGGCGCTCTCTTCAGTTTGTTTGCAGCCAATGTAATAGGCTGTATTGTCGTGCTGCCAGCGCTGTTCGCCCAAAAACTCAATACCACGTCCAAAATCCCATTCGGGCCGTTTCTTATCACCGCTTGTATCATTGCTTTGCTCTGGGGCGAAAGCATCATCGGCTGGTACAGCCGTGTGGTTGTTGGCCTCTGAAATGCTTGTGGTATAATCAAGGAAGTATGAAGAGGGATGGGTTCACGATTCTCGAGGTCATGATATTTTTAGCGATTAGTGCTATGATGCTGCTTATAGCAGTAGTCGGTTCAGGCGAGATGGCAAAACGAGCTCGGTTCACGGGGACGGTCGATGGCGTCCAGAGCACCATCCAGCAGTATTATGAACAGGTGGTGAGCGGGGTGAATACTCGAACTGTGATTGACGGCTGCACATCTCCTAAGGCAGTAGGTACAGACTCATGTCTTTTACTTGGGAGAACAGTTACGATCAACAGCGATAAGGCATCACTGACGATTCGTTACATCGTGGGACAGCCTAATGTCACTGCCGAGGATCGAGGCGTATATGACAATATTGCCACCGCGACACTCAGTGTGAGCAACAATACTACAGAGCAAAGCGAACTGCAATGGGGCGCACAGGCTTCCTCATTCAGTCGAGGAAGCGCTCCTGAAACTGGTGAGTTACAGTGGAATGGTGACGCGGGACGTACCGATGTCGATACGGTCGCTTTTGTCCGTGACCCGCGTGGCTCGCAGATTGTGAGTTATTATTTTATGAGTGGAGCCGATATTACGAACGCACTGAAAACAGCGGCGATGAATCACGCCTCCACAGCGCAAACAACGGCTGCGTTGTGTATTCGTAATCAAGAGGACTGGGGGGCTTCGTCGCCGGTTGCAGCGATTGTGTTTGGAGTAGGAAGCGGCTCATCTATGATCGACAGTAATTTCCAGCCTAAGACGGGGTCGGGAGGCATATGCTAACCCGTAATGAGCGCGGTGATACAATTATCGAGGTTATTTTGGCCTGTGCTGTTTTTTCGATGGTAGCAATCAGCGCCTTTTCGATCATGCAGCGCGGCACAGCAACTGCGTATGATGCCCTGGAGCGCTCGCAGGTTCGCTTGCAGCTTAACTCACAGGCTGAGCTCCTGCAGTACCTACGAGACCAATACATAGTGTGGAATCAGAACAGTGGCGCTGCCTTGCAGGACGGTACCGCCTGGGAAGCAGCCACAAATCGGTCGCAGGCTGCTCCAGATGAGGCATATTGCCTTAACTATGCTGATCCGCAAGATGCCTTCTACCTTACTGTGGATATCGATACTCAAGTGGTAACAAAGCGAACATTTCAGGAGGCAACTGGGTTTCCAACCCCAGGGCAGGGCATTTGGGTGATTCGTGCAGCGTCAAACGGTACGGTCTCGCCTAAATATGCGGATTATTACATCATGGCGTGCTGGCCGTCAACGGCATCGAACATGCAGACTATTTCAACGGTTGTGAGGTTATATGATCCGATATTCTAGCCGATCAGGATTTACGATTATTGAGCTTATGCTTGCTATGGGTGGCTTGGCCTTTTTGCTGATATTTGTGGTGTTCTCTATTATGAATACGATGAACCTTTACATGAAAGGCGTTGCTACCCGTCAGATCAACCAAGCTGGCCGTCAGGTGGCAGATGAGTTGTCTGACGCAGTACGGTATGGGGGGGAGGTACGTAATCTCAGTAATAGTCTTTGCGTGAAAGGATATAGTTATCTATGGGATGGGACATATGACTCTGGTGCAAAGTATTCACTTATTCGCGTCAATGACCCCTCGGCTGAATATTGCACTGCAGCACCTCCCACGCCTGCTGAGGGGTCCGCGCAAGTGCTCGTCGACAACACAGTAGTCTCAGTACTCAAGCTCGAAGCAGGATCAGTAGCAGCAGACGACGCGTCGCCGCTTGTATTGATACGTGTTGTGCTCGCCACGGCGGGAGATAACGCCCCCGTACAAGACGCCAGCGGAGACTACCAGTGTGACCCAAACAGTCAATACTGTGCGTTCGGAGAGTTTGAAACCTATGTGTATGCAAGGAATAGATAAGTAGGAGAACATGAACCATATGCACACCAAAACCACTCACCAGTCTGGATTTGTATCGATCCTAACCGTACTCTTCCTTATGGTGCTCCTATCGGTATTTGTTATCTCATTTATTAAGATTGTTTCTGATGAGCAGCGCCAAGCTACCGACAATGACTTGGCGGCCAGCGCACTTGCGGCGGCACAGAGCGGTATCGAGGATGGTAAGCGTATTGTTATGTACTGTGCGAATCGTGCGAGTGATGCCGCCTGTACAGAGGTCATGAGAAGCGGCGAACTGCCAAACGGCTGTGATGTATTCCGGAAACCTTCCGCTGACATGACTAGTTTGCGTACAAGCCTAGGGATGGAATTGTCTTCGAACGGGGATGTTGTGGTCGGCGATGATTCGTATCGTCAAGCCTACACGTGCCTGACGATTAACGGCCTTACCGACAACATTACGATCGGGGGCAACGGCGTCAAAGAGGGCAGGAGCACCGTGAGAGCACTTAACCCGCTGGGGACCATGAGCCAAATCAAACTGACATGGAAAGGTGATAGCAGCGTTAACTACAATATCAGTAGCCCGTCGACGCTTTTCTCTCCTAAGTACGCTTGGCTTCCTCCTGCTCCTGCTAAGCCAAAGCCGCCGGTGCTAAGGGTGCAGATTATTCCGTATCAAGCAGGCAATATCAACCTCGATGATTCAGAAAAGAACTCCCGTACGCTTTATATCATACCGACAAATAACTCGACAGTCTCCCCCAACTCGCTGGTTACTGACGAGAGGGCTGCGGTGGCGGGAGAACTGCGTCAAAATAGCACGTCTCCGATAGTCTTCGCGTACTGTACGTCTGCGAGTGGAGTGACATGCCAGAAGAGTATTACTGGTTTTACACCAGGCACATCTTACTATATTCGCACAACACTTATCTACAGCGATGCGTCGTCACTCACGATACAAGCCTATGACGATCGATCACAGGTGTTGAAATTTAGCTCGCAGCCGTCTATCGAGGCCACGGGCCGGGCCAATGATGTCTTCAAACGAGTGAGCGCTCGCGTGACAGCTGCGACCCCAGAGTATACTGCACCCGAATATGCGCTTGAGACATCCAATACTGTTTGCAAAAATCTTGTCGTGACTGACGACGCTGCATCGTCGAGTTATGACTGTGAGACGGTTACCGACAACAACAATGACTCTAATGGCCAGCCGGGGATTGGTGGGCCGCCTCCAGGCAACCCAAACCTTACCCCGTGCTGGAAGGCAAAAAACCACACCTGGTATTCGCCGGAATGCTGGAAGTCATCGTCGACCAACTATACCACCTTTACCGGTGACAGCCTGCGAGGTTGCTGGTACGAGTGGGGTGATGGTAAAACGACTCCATCGAATGCAAGTAACACAAATTATTTCCACTACAACGCCGCGACCGGTACGCCGGTCGAATGTAAGCCCGGTTCTGTAGTGCCACATGATTATCAACCACCTGCAGCACCAAGCCCTCTCGTAGGTAAAAAGGTGAAGTTTATCATTGTGCTCCATGTCCTGATGAAAGACGGCAGTTGGCGGACGGCAAGCCGTACGATCTATTTGCCGCGCTGATGCGGTGAAGTAACACTTTGGTCGTAGGAAGAGATTCTGTGTTTATTCGGCCTGCTTGCGGTGAAATCGTTGGTGCACTTCGCGTAGATGAGGGTCAGTGATATGAGTATATACCTGGGTAGTCGCAATATTACTATGCCCAAGCATGCCCTGAACCGAACGAAGGTCAGCACCATTCATGAGCAAATCAGTTGCAAAACTATGTCGCATCGTATGAGGCGAAACATGCTTAGTGATCCCCGCGATTAGTGCGTATTTGCTAACGAGCCGTTGGATGGTCCGTGCTGTCAGGCGCATGTCCTCGCCTCGCTTATCCGCTGGAGCTGTCCCTGTGTAGCGGATGAAAAGTGGTATATAAGAATCGTTGCGAGTCGTCAGGTAACTAGCCAGCCACTCGCTTGCTTCCGGGCTGATAAATACTGGCCGGTCTTTCTGGCCTTTACCACGGACAGTGAATTCGCCGCGCTTGAGGTTAATATGATCGCGATTGAGGTTGACTAACTCGCTGACACGCAATCCTGAACTA
>CAZHGM010000010.1:0-26985 GCA_964532145.1 uncultured Candidatus Saccharibacteria bacterium
AATACGCCATGCCGGCAGCTTGACTCAATCCCGAACCGAGCGGACCACTTGTAGTCTCCATGCCCGGCAATCGCGTACGCTCAGGATGCCCTTGGAGCCTCGAGCCAAACTTACGGAGGGTCATTAGTTCTTCTACATCAAAATACCCGGCGCGAGCCATCGTCGCATAACGAACCGGTACTGTATGGCCATTGCTAAGTATCAAAATATCGCGCTTGTCCCATTCGGGGTTCTTTGGATCGTGCTTCATGACATTGAAGTACAGCGCCGTGAGGATGTCTGTCATGCCAAGCGGCCCGGCACTGTGCCCGCTGCCGGCATGTTCGAGCATGCGGATTATATCCTGACGGATCGTTACCGCCATCTCATCCAATTGCTTCAATGTCAGACGCCCACGCATATTACCCCTATTTTACCACAATCACTTTAGAGGTCTCGACATTGACTTTTGCCTCATTTAACGTATGCTTTTGCTTCAAAATAACGCATTTTTTAGCACCTGCTAATTTATGCGTTAGATATAGGTATTTTGATCAACAATCAGTATGTAAAATACGCAAACTCACCACGTACTTTTATCGTATTAGCCCGTCTATCTCACTTGCGATTGAGGCAATGGTACCCCAGCTGCCACCACGTGAGTAAACAACGATCACGTAGGTGCCGCCGGGGCTGTAAACAATCGCACTATCGTGCAGCAACCCGCCAAGAAACCCGACTTTATCTGCGACAGGAGCATTAACACCCGCCGGAATCCCGGCTCGGAACCGTTGGCGTTTCATGAGAGAAAGCAATTTGTCGCGATTCTCCGGTTTCATCAGCTGTCCCTGCTCTAATTTTGCTAAGAACAATGCCTGATCACTCACCGTTGAAACAAAATCAGTCGCCTGATAGTTTGTACTGCTCATCCCAAGCGATCGTACATCAGACTGCACGCCACCCCATCCGATACGCTCGCCAAACGCCTCGGCACAGCTATTGTCCGAATCAACGATCATCGTGGTGAGGCAGTCGTCAACCGATTTGCCGGCAATTTGATCATTCCACTTCATGTTGCCGCTCTCCACCCGTTTGATAACACCGTAGGCAATCACTAATTTGTAGGTACTCGCAGGATGATACTGCTTGCCGCCATTGGCACTGAGCGCGCGGCCTTGTCCGCCAAGTTCGGTCACGGCAATCGCCACGTCACCCTTATCCTTCGCAAGCTGGTTTAGCAGCGCCTGTAATCCCGCAGACGTATTGGTATATCTATTGTTTACAACCTCTCTCGGTGGCAGCGCAACGACTGTAGCCTCCAGCTGCTTGTTCTGCTGACTTTTAAATATCGTCCGGATTCCTTCCGCGAGTTTCTTTTGATCAATGCCTTGGCCGTTCGCTCCAGTTGTACGCCCCGTTTCAACACCATCCACTTTTTGGATAGAGGTGGTGCCTGGTGCGATGTAGACCGTCGACTGTGCCTGGTCGATAAATTCCTGCATTTTTGCCAGGTCGACATCCACAACGAGCGCGCTCTTGTCACCGTCACTGAACACCAACCACGGCGCTATGGTTTTAGCCTCGGCTGATGTGACTTTACCATTGGCCTTAACACTGATACCGCTTTCGAGAATTGGCCGGATAGATGCCAGCACCGTTTCCACCTGAGCATTTGTCCGTTTTGGTGTCAGCCTAGCAGATTTCGGGTCGACTGTCATTTTGGTTGCCAGTTGTGTCCGCGACAGCTGTGATAATACGGTTTTTACCTCGCAGGCCCGTCCATCAGATGATGGTTTCACCTGGAGCTCGCCATGTTCACTCACTATCACGCTCGCACTGACCGCTGGTTTATTGCACTCAGCGATGACCAGTTGCGCCCACGCGCTCTGAGCCGCACTATTTTGTTTGATCGGGGTCTGATGGTTATTGGTAAAACCTCGGTAGATGCTGCTGAACGGAATAAGGCGTTGCCACCATGGCCAATCGACGGCGACATGTGCCACCATCTGCTCATCCGGATCGATCCCTGCCTCCGTAAACGACTGTTTGAGCGCTAAGCCCTTCACCTCGACAGTTGCTGCACGATAACGTTCGGTTAGCTTCGCAGCTATTTCTTCTTTGGTTTTAAACGTAAATGATACGCCGTCAACATGCGTACCGACAAACGCCCGATTCCACGGGTAGAGCAGCTGTACTATAACCGATCCGACAATCATCCCCAGGCCAAGCCAGCGCAGTTGCCAGAACCTTGCTATAGTACGAATGTTCCCTCTTTGTTTCCGCTTCAAATCATTACCAGTATGACATAAAATCCCGTAATAGCCAATCTACAGAGTCATCATCAGATACTGTCAACCATGTCAGGACCAATCCTGAGCGAAGTCATGATATCGAGCAATGTTTGTTTATTAACCGCTTCCTTACTCGGTAGTGTCCATGTTGTTACCTGGTATAATGTATCCTCGTGCTTGACGTACCGCCGGTAATAGACAATCTTTATGCCATCCACCGTAGCCACGTCAAGATAATCAGCCTCGTCATTGCGATACGTTGATGGTAAATCAGTAAATCGCCGCGGTACATCAAGTGAATACGCCTCTCGTTTAATCGTCTTGATCTGGGAAGACTTCGACGTGGTCGACGACTGAGGCGGCGTCGTTGAAACTAACATATGGTCAAGAAACTGGCTCACGAGCCAAAACACCACCAGTCCCAGTATCGTCAGACCTAACAGAACAAGGCCTGTGATTTTCAGTGGGTGCAGCCGCGACATGGAGCGAGCAGGCGGTGCTACTGACGCCTCATTTCACGATGGCGTATGAATCATGGAGACATATGGGCTTAGTTCTTCATCTCGATCACGTTCAGGCATCGTTGGATGGTTCACGGTTGGTCCTTTTGCAATAAACTGCGCCGTGCAATCGCGACCAAGTCATCGTAAGCCTTGCGCGGTTGGACGCTCCGCTGGATTGCGCCACCAACATTCACTACCGTTATTCCAGCAGTAATGAGATCTTTTATTGTGTCAGGATTTGCACCGCCGTCCCAGCCTATTTCAATTTCAGGACGTATCGCGCGAATGTGTGGAATTTTCTGCAAGATCGTACGGTCTACCGTGCCGCCAAATGAGCCGAGCGTGCCAGAAAACAGTAGTACATGGTTGGCAATACTGATACAGCCATGCGCCTGATCGACTGGAGTATCCGCCAGAAGCGCAATACCTGCCTTGACGCCAAAGCGCTGGATATGACGAAGATATTCCTCGATATTGCCGTCCGCCTCGGCGTGCAGAATAATCAAATGAGGCTTTAGGCTTATGAGTGTTTCGAGAGCTTCATGAGGCTCCTGGTACATGAGGTGGATATCGGCGAGAGTTCCTTCCGGCCACCAGACCTGGATCGGATTGAGATTTTTATGCGGTGCAAATTTTCCATCCATTAGATCAATCTGAATTCGCTTTGCAAACGAGACACGCTCAATCTGCTCGCGAAATAAATGAGGGTCAGAGGTTCCTGGAGTTACGCTTGGACAAACGACCGCTGTCATCGTTTTTCAGCGCGGTGCCCAAGGAAAAACCCAAGAACAAGCCTGAGCGCCAGCACAAATAACGAGACTAAAAATACCCATTTTACGCTGACGATGACAACACTTGGTACCGAAGCGAAATATGGCAGCACAATCGCAGCGGAAAGTGCAGCGAGAAACAGCAGAAAGATTACTTTGTCGACTATCTCGGTCGAAATCGGGAGCGCCCGTGCAATTGTCACGTATCCGGCATCAAGCAGCAGAAGTGACCCGATAAGGTATATAAACTGAACGATGTACTGGTGTGGCGTTGTCGATGAGCTCCCTTCAAGTGAGTTGAGGAGAATTGCTACACAGAGTAGAAATCCAACCAATAGAATTCGTACCGCTGTCCCCCAATACGAAAATGCCATAAGCATGGTATGGAGTAATAAATGAGGTGGGTAATGTGATTTTGTCATATTGCTGTTTACTATATCGTACCATACGAGCCTTAAGCAAGATGAAAGTAGCATAGAGCGCTCTGGGCAGATACCAGACAGATAGGAAGTTTTGGTGTATAAGACATGTTGGCTCAGGAAATTAATTCATCAAGTTGTCGATTACGGCGACGGTAGCGCTCGGCACCTGCGAACGGTGTCGCTAGCCACGTGTCAACGATATCTTTCCAGTCGGTCGCTTCGTTTTCGATTACTCGTGCTGGCAAACACAGCACGTTACTATCGTTGTCATCGCGTCCCTCCCGTGCCGCTTGCGCGTCCCAAGCAACAATTGCCCGGATACCTCGGAAACGATTGGCTGCCATGCACATGCCCTGGCCGCCTCTGCAGAGCAGGATTGCCCGCGGGTCTTTATCCTCACCCGCAATAATTTTTAGTGCCGCCAGTTGTGCGAATTCCGGAAAATCATCATGCGGATCCAGCTCCTTGTCGCCGATATCCTCGACATCAAACCCTTGCTTGCTCAAATACGCAAAGACTTTTTCTTTCAGATGGTACCCGCCATGATCCGAGCCGATATATAATTTCATACCATAAGTATAACAAACATCATACCGCGGCCGCTATGCGGCTTTTGGCAGCTTTTCGCGCAAGATACTCGCGAGGCCAGCCACGCTCACATCCTCGAGTGTGATAAATGCCCCAGCAGGAACGCGGTTCTCGATGTTACGGAACCGTTCGTCTGTCCGTGGCGGCACAAAACCTATAGCACGTCGAATAGTACCTTCAAACTTAACCGCGAGCGCTGTTTCCAAACAAATTTTTGGTACTCCATCTTGCGGCAAGCGACAAGCGACTGTCACAGCATCAGCCGTATGCGGATCGATGATATCGCGATTATTCTTCAGGTAATTCCATTTAATGCTTACTAGCCTCTCCGTATGGCTTGATGAGTCACTTTCAAACCCAAGGACTTTCATGATGTCTGATGGTATACCGTACGCACTAAAGGCCACTTCGCCTATTTCTTCAAACTCCATCATAAACTTTTTTGTCATGATAGGATCATGATCAAATATTTCATGTACCACACGCTCAAAGTTTGACGCTTTCGCAATGTCCATCGATGGACTCGAGGTTATACGCGATCCATTGTTGCGGTATACGCCCGTTTGCGTAAGCTTATCCAAGACATTGTTCTCATTGGTTGCGATGATAAGTTTCCGTATCGGTAAACCAAGCTTTTTGGCGTAATATCCGGCTAGAACGTTACCAAAGTTCCCAGACGGTACAACAAAATCAATCTCATCACCAAACTGCATGCCAGCCTGCTCAATGACCTGTGCATACCCGGCAAAATAGTACGGAATTTGTGATGTTATCCGACTCCAGTTGATTGAATTCACCGCACCTAGATCAGCAAATTCTGAGGTTCCCGAAATGTCTTTGACCAGATCCTGAAGTGGATCAAATGGAGCCTTGCCGCTAATATTGACTATATTTTCACCACTCAATACTCCTGCTTGCGCCCGCTGAAATTCACTCATGCCTTCGTAAGGGCTCAGTACAGCAATACGTAACCGCGCCAATCCTTTCAGAGCAGCTTCGGCTGCAGGCCCCGTATCACCTGACGTGGCTGCTAAAATTCGTAGATACTCATTTCGTTTCGCAAGAAGATAATCGAGTTCTCGCCCAAGCGGTTGCATGGCCATGTCCTTAAATGCGGCCGTAGGACCAAGCGATAAATTCTGAATATAAATATCCGTGTCAGCTACTCGTCGTACAGGTGTGATAACTCCTTTGCTCGTATTGGGGAAATTTTCAGGACGATACGCATCTGACATTATCTTCGCAAGAATCTCACGAGGAATGTCATCACCAACAAACCTTTGTTTAATTGTTGCAGCTAGCTCAGGATAAGGAAGCGCAACACGCGTCGCATTTCTTCCTCTGCCATGACAGCCAGTTGATTCGGCGGAACATACAGTCCGCGATCCGGCGCTAAGCCGCGAAGAACCCCAAGCCCATATCCAACACTCTCCTTTGCGGGATCGCGTGTGCTTACAAGTTCAGCCATACGAAAACTGTACGGTCATCAGATATTTTTTGCAAGCACTAGCGTTCGATTAAGCTATTGTCTTTGCGATGTCGGCGGTGAGCTCGACGAGGCGGTTGGAGTAACCCCATTCGTTGTCATACCAGGCCACAACTTTGACCATGTTGCCGCCGATGACGGCAGTGAGCGGTAGGTCGACGATACAGCTATGCGCGTTACCCTTAAAATCACTCGAAACTAATTCTTCTTCCGTTACAGCCAAAATGCCTTGGTAAAACGGCTCTTTGGCAGCTTTTTTAAATACATCATTGACTTCATCGACAGTGACGTCACGTTTGAGCACGACAACAAAATCGCTCATACTGACAACTGGCGTCGGCACGCGGACACTAAGTCCGCCAAACTTGCCATCAATCGCTGGCAAGGCTTTACCAGCAGCAATACTTGCACCGGTCGTCGTCGGCACGATATTTTCGGCAGCGGCGCGGGCTTCCCGGAGGTCTTTGGCCGGCGCATCCTGAAGCTTTTGGCTTGCAGTATAGCTATGTACTGTCGTCATCATGGCTTTATCGATGCCAAAATGGCTCTCCAGCACGCCCATCACCGGAGTGATACAGTTCGTAGTACACGAGGCATTACTGACAACATCTGTCGCAGCTTTAATTTTGTCGTCATTGACACCGAGCACGATCGTATCAGCACCTTCACCTTTGGCAGGAGCAGAAATGATGACTTTTTTGGCTCCAGCGGGGTCAATGTGCGCTTTTGCTTTGGCCGGATCAACGAAAAATCCGGTTGATTCGATCACGACATCGACGCCCATCTCCTCCCATGGCAGGTTGGCCGGTTCTTTTTCGGCAAGAACTTTGATGTGTTTGCCATCAACAATGATTTCGTCATCGTCATAGCTGATATCGTGATCATATTCGCCATAGCTGGAATCATGCTTGAGCAGATGCGCCAGCGTTTTCGTGTCGGTCAAATCATTAATCGCAACAATCTCAAGGTCGCTACGGTCAAACGCGATCTTAAACGCATTGCGCCCGATCCGTCCAAAGCCATTAATTGCTAGTTTTGCCATTTCCCTACCCCTTTATAGTCGTTAGCATTATCTACCGATAGATTATAGGTTGCCTCACGCAGGACTGCAAGCACTCACCTATTTCCTTACCACTTGATCCTTTCCTGGTCTATACTAAGATTATGAGAAAACGCGAGTTACTAGAATTAGCCGACCCGTTTTACAATCTCACGCAGCTAGCCGAGCTCAGCCTTGCAATTGATTTTGCCAGTGATAAACATAAAGGTCAGAAGCGCAAAAGCGGCGAGCCCTACATCATACACCCAATCGCAGTTGCTGGTATTTTGGTGGAATGGGGCATGGACATCGACACGGTTATTGCCGGGGTCTTGCACGACACACTCGAAGATACCGCGACAACATTTGACGAAATTGAGACTGATTTTGGCCGCGACGTCGCATTTTTGGTTGAGGGCGTCAGCAAAGTCAGCCAAGCACGATCCGGAATGCGTGATCTGAGCAGTTACCTGCCCGTGACAAAACACAATCTCACAAAACTTTTGATCGCTGTCGGTCAAGACATTCGAGTCATCATCATCAAGCTTGCCGATCGGCTTCACAATATGCAGACGCTTCGGCACCATAAGCCTGACAAACGACTTAAGATTGCTCGCGAGACGCTGGAAGTATTCGCGCCCATCGCCGACCGTCTCAACATGGGACGAGTCCGTGTACAGCTGGAAGAACTGGCCTTTTCCTACCTTGACCCCAAAGAATTCAAAATATTGCAGCGCGAACTTAAAAGCCGCCTTGGCAAAAGTCACCGCAAGCTTGCGCATGTACGCGAAGCCGTCGACAAAAAACTCACTCAAGAAAAAATTCCGCACAGTATGGACGGCCGAATTAAAAGTGTCTACAGCCTCTACAAAAAACTGAAAAAAATCCCCGATATCGACGAGATCTATGACCTGATTGCTCTCAGGATTATCGTCGAGGACACTGCCACCTGTTATTTGACGCTAGGGGTCCTGCACGGTATGTATCAACCTATGGTCAACCGCATCAAAGATTACATTGCTCGTCCGAAACCAAATGGTTATCAAAGTCTTCACACTACCGTCATGGCCGAGGGAGGCCAGATTGTCGAGTTTCAAATTCGAACCACGACTATGCATGACTACGCTGAACGTGGTCTTGCTGCCAGTTTCCATTACAACGAACAGAAGTTTACTGACGCTTATCGCAAAGGCCATATTGCAGAAATGCCAGCCGATCTTAGCTGGATCACTGACTTACAGCAAGTCGCCGCACAAATACACGAGGGGAAAGATGTTGATGTCGAAAAACTCAAAGTTGATCTCTTTGGTGATCGGATTTTTGTCTACTCGCCTAAAGGTGATATCTACGACTTACCGGAAGGCTCCCGTCCGCTTGATTTTGCATATCACATCCACAGTGACATCGGTAAAAAAGCGTCTGGTTTCATCGTTAATGGGAAAATGGTGCCGTTTAGCTACACGCTCAAGTACGGCGATGTCGTCGAGGTCATCACCAAAGAAAAAGCGAAACCAAATAATGACTGGCTGCTATGGGCGTTCACGAACCACGCACGCAGCAAGATACGCGCTCAGCTTAACAAACTACGACCCAATTAGCACTCACTACTATCTTATCCAGCACACACCCTCTGACGTATCATGTTTTATAAAAATGATATTATCACACAAACAAATGACTCACTACTGGACATACTACTTACTATTATACCGTTCGATACACTGGCTAATAATTGCCTTCGCCTCATCCGCATCACCCCAGCCGAGTACCTTGGTGCTACCTGGCTTCTTAAGGTCTTTGTAATGGCTAAAATGGTGCTCGATCTTTTGCTTCCAACGGTCGTGAAGATCTGACAACCCTTGAATAGCATTGTCGGTATTACGGTCGTCTTCCGGGACGCAGATGATTTTGTCGTCAACTTCACCGTCATCCTCAAATTTCAGCACAGCGATTACGCGTGCTTTTAGGAACACCCCTGTCGGAATCGGGTCGTTTGTCAGCACGAGCGTATCGAGTTCATCGCCGTCTTCGTCGAGCGTTGCCGGAATAAATCCATAGTTAACAGGTTTTGCAAAAATACTCGGCTCAACGCGGTCCAGCTCAAACGCCGCCACCTTCCGGTTCCACTCAATCTTAAGTGTCGACCATTTGGGGATCTCGATGACAGTATTGATCACGCCACTCGCAACATCACCAGGTGTTAGCACTTTATTAAAATCAGGCATGCAGTCCTCCTTGTTAGCTATTATTCTAGTGTAGCAAACCACGGTATAATAGTCTCTATGCTGCCTGTCTTAGTACCCGCACCCTCTTATGTACGCGCTGTTGTGAGCGCCATTAACACCGCCTCGTCTCGTGTCTGCATCGCCGCCTATTTATTCCAGCCCGGCTCCGCGACCGAACCTATTATTACTGCCCTGAAAGACGCTGCTATACGCGGAGTCAGCGTAAGTATTATTGCAGATTACTCAACGTATTTTCATGATGCTGGCGCCCTAGTGCCACCGCATTTCCGGTCGTCGATGGTCCGCCAACTCAACCACATGAGCCGTCAGCTCCGTGATCACGGCGTAGATATTCACTGGGTAGGGCTGGGTACATTGGCATTTTTGTATGCCGGTCGGACGCATAGCAAATGGATTGTCGCTGACTCTACCGTGTTTTGTTTTGGTGGGATCAATCTCGACGCTATGACAGCCAGCTATACCGATTACATGATCCAATACGATGATGAACGACTCGCTGATATCATATTCCTCGAACACCAATCCATCGTGCGCGCCGATGCTCTCGCAACTGGCACGACAAGCTCGGACTACACTATCAATGGCGGAACAGTGCTTATTGATGGTGGTATCCCCGGTGATTCTGTTATCTATCGCCGCGCCCTCACGCTTGCTCGGTCAGCTCGACACATAACGCTCGTATCACAATATTGTCCATCTGGTACGCTTGCTTCAACGATAGGGGCCACATCGCACGATATATATTACAACCAACCGTCATCAACCGAGTTACTTACGAGACTTCTTATTTCTGCAAATCAGCACCGTTATGGCGTGCGATCTTCGTACCATCGAGCACCGTACCTTCATGCAAAATTCATGATTGTTACGGATCATACCGGCCATAAAACGGCGATTACTGGCTCTCATAATTTTATTTCATTCGGTGGTCTTCTTGGTACACGAGAAATCGCACTTGAAACCAGTGACCCTCACCTCATCTCGCAACTCGAATCATTTCTTACCCGCTATGTTGCATAATTTATCTTAGATTATATACTTAAGTCATGCTTATCATTGGACACAGGGGAGCAGCTGGGCAATATCCCGAGAATACATTGCAATCATTACAGGCAGCAATCGACGCTGGCGCGGACATGGTAGAGTTTGATGTCCGAATGACGAAAGACGGTATCGGCGTCCTCTCACATGACGCGCATATCCGCCTCAATGACGACAGCATCGGGCTTATCCGTAATTTCACCCTGAAAGAGCTGCAAAAGCGTACTGCAGGCAGTCCGCACCCCATCGTAACGCTCGACGCTGGCATTAAACGCTGCGCCGGATCTATCTTTATGATGATTGAGGCCAAAGAAAAAGGCAGTGGCATTGCCGCACTCGAGCTCGTAACACAGCGCTATAAATCTGCTTTTGACACGACAATGATCACTTCATTTTCTGCTCGTGAACTCGTGCGCGTGCGCAATCTCAACAAAAACATCAAACTCGGTATGCTCATGCGGCTTAACCCTCTCGCATTTCTTGCCTGGGAGCGAAAGCTTCGCTTGAGCGCCGTGGGGCTTCACCGGCTTCATGTTAACCCACTCTCAGTACAGGCGGCACATCAGCTCGATATGTTTGTCTATGTCTATACCGTCAATCGTAAGGCCGCTCTTAAGCAGCTCGAACAAAAAGAAATCGACGGTATTGTGACTGACTACCCGAGCAAATTTACATCGTAAGTGCTGCCTGCATAATAATCGCGTACCTCACGCCACACTTTGCGCTCAGTCCCTGCATTAGCCAGCCTCGGTAGGCGATTTTCTTAAACTGGTGCATTTATAACAAATAATACCCCGCTAATGATGGCGATTGAGATATTTAGCAAGCTTGCCATCGTGACCGCTTGCGGCACCATGAGCCATTGAATGCCGTCAACAAAGTTTGCCCCGAACAATACCCAGATCGACAGATACATCACTGCGGCAAATGGCACATATGTTGCTACCAGCCAGAGAATTGACCAGCCGATATCACGCCATAATTTGCCCGGTCGATACCCCACATACTCCCGCAATGAGACTGAGTGTTGCTTGTGAATGCGCCATATCGTAATAAAGCCGATGACGTTCGGCAACATGATATACAGGCCCGAAATTGGTGGAATACCGGTCGATACATGTGTTGACGTCAAAATAACATACGTCAATATTGAACCGAGCAACATCAGCAAAAGTCGCTGTGTTACCAATTTGTATGGCTGTGCTATTTGTGCTTGCTGGAGCAAAGATGTCTTCATGTAGAGACTATACCGACTGTCTGGTAATACACAAATTTATTTATCATCGCTACAGGGTTCGCTACAAGGTGCGAGATCGTCGATGATCTTCAAGATATTCCCGTATTCGCAGTGCGGCAGTTGCGCCTTCACCGACGGCAGAGGCGATCTGAGCGGTTGCACCGCTTCGTACATCACCGCTCGCAAATACACCGGGCATAGAAGTCTGCAGATCGGCCTGTGTTTTAATCATGCCAATCTCATCCAGATCAATCCCTGAATCTTTCAAAAATCCCGTATTCGGCAACAGCCCGATAAAGACAAACACGCCATCAACGCTTAGTGTTGATTCTTTGCCATTCTGCGTGATCTTCACCCCATTTGCCGTTTTACCATCTGATGAAACAATCTCATTTGGCACGGTCTCCAGATGAACCGTAATTATACCTTCCTCAACAGCCTTATCGAGCTCGTGCAACAACACATCGCTTGCCCGCAACTTTGACCGGACTAATAGATCGATATGGCTCGCAAATTTTGTCAAAAACAATGCTTCTTGTACGGCCGAGTTACCGCCCCCCACCACCGCCAGTGTTTTGTCTCGATAAAATGCCCCGTCACAGGTTGCGCAGTAGTGTACGCCGCGTCCATAATATTCGGCTTCACCAGGAACTCCCAGTTTTTTGTAATCACTGCCGGTCGCAATCAGCAGCGCCTTTGCTTTCAACGTTCCGTCCAGCAACGTTTCGACTTCTTTGTGACTGCCTTTATCGACGATTTTCGTTACTTCTCCATAGCGTATATCAGCGCCAAAACGTTTTGCCTGCTTTTCCAGTTGCTCAGCTAGTTTCATGCCTTCGATACCCTCGGCAAACCCCGGATAGTTATCAACCCAATCCGTCGTTGCGGCCAAACCGCCTACCACACCTTTTTCTAGCAGTACTGTGTCAATATCCTCACGGGTCGTGTAAACAGCCGCGCATAGGGCGCTTGGTCCCGCACCGATCATGATAACGTCGTGAAGTGTGTCATCTTGCTCCATAAATGCCTTACGCGATCGCAGCCATCAACGCGCCCGGGTTCCAGCCGATTGACGCAATCTTTTCGTCACCACTCTCGTCCGTTACCGTGACAACTGGCACCGTACGTGCGCCGCTCGTCGCAATGATATGCGCTTCAGCATCACGATCGTCGTCAATGTTAACAACATTGTATGTCTTACCTTTAATATCTAATAATTTTTTGACTTGGACACAGTAGCTGCATGTAGTCCGTGTATACACGGTTATTTGTTTTGACATTAAACCCTCCTATTACCATTCCATTATATAGTGCTTATGGTTAAGTTCAAGACGCTATATATTGTGTTTTTTACTATTGTTTGACGAATTTACCCACAACACGAACAGCAAAGACCAAGTCAGCATTGGCGGGAATATCCCCCCCGGCTGGTGGATTTTCGCCATAGGCTTTTGCAGCTGGAATATAAATTTTACGTTCACCACCGACTTTCATACCGACAAGTCCTTCAGCAAATCCTGGTACAAATCCTGTCGTTCGAGAACGGTATGGCACAGCTTCGGCATAGTTATCACCTCCCTGAAACGCTTTAGCATCTTTGGCAAGTACACCATGATAAAACAACTCTACGCAGTCGCCAGCTTTGACTTCGTCACCATCTCCCACCGTCACATCTTCAGTCTTGAGCTCTGGCACGCTTTCGACAGCAGCAATCTCCGGCAGCGTGGGAGCCGGATCAACCTTTTTATCACTGACTGGTCCGCTCGGACACGCTTCCTGTTCTTTTTGCATCTCAGCAAGCTGCTTCTCGTACTCTTTTTCGGTGTCGGTTTTTACCGGGGTGTTCGCGCTTGGCAACATAAAGATGAAAAATGAGCCGATCGTACCAACTGCCATCACAAGTGCAATCACCCAAATAATAATACGCTGACTTCTTGTCGTCGAGACATCGGCCATAGAAAACCCTCCTAACGTTTTATATATTATACATCGATTTCGAATTGTTTGAGCCGTTTCTTAGCGGACTCTGTGGTGCCAAGTTGCAGGTCGAGCAGCTGGGCGTAGATTCCCCCGGTGCGAGCAAGTGTGTCGGGCGTACCGATTTCATCAACGCTGCCGCCTTTGATCGTGACAATGCGGTCAACATGAGCAATCGTGCTTAACCGATGGGCGATAATGATGGTTGTACGACCTTTCATCAACCTATCTAGAGCCTCTTGCACAAGCTTCTCTGCGCGGCTATCCAGACTACTCGTCGCTTCATCAAGAATCAAAATTGGAGCATCTTTTAACACCGCACGAGCAATTGCAATGCGTTGCTTCTGGCCGCCACTCAGCTTTAGTCCACGCTCGCCTATTTCGGTGTCAAGGCCTTTTTCAAGTTTTTCCACAAACTCTAAAGCATTCGCTGCTTTGGCTGCCGCTTTGATCGCTTCGTCAGTTGCATGCGGGTTAGCATAGGCAATATTTTCGCGGATTGTACCGCTAAACAGCGCAGGGTCTTGGAACACGACGCCAATCTTTTCCCGCAAGCTTGTCTGTCGTACGGATGCAATATTGGTATCATCGACCAAAATTTGGCCACTCGTTGGCTCGTATAAGCGAAGCAACAGGCTCGTAAGCGTTGTTTTACCTTCGCCGCTTTCACCGACAAGCGCCAGCTTTTTGCCCGCGTCAGCTACAAACGACACTCCATGCAATACCTGCTCACCTTTCGTGTAGCTAAACGACACATCCTGAAATACAACACGGCCATTGTTCACGCTGAGTGCCGGAGCGTTCCGCTTATCAGCAATTGCTGGTGTTAGCCCCATGATTTTGACATAATCCTTGCTACCCGCAATAGCCTTTTGGGTGTTATCGACAATAAAACTCATATTAAATATCGGGAAACGCATCATGTTGATCAACTGAATAAGTAGTACCATTTCACCGAGGGTAAAACGCCCGTTGGCGGTACTGGTGAAAAGATACGCAAATATGGCGAAAAATATCAGGTTCAGCACAAGACGCCGGGTGATGTCCATATTATGCCAATAACGGGATTGTTTGTGGGTGATATCAACAGTTCGCTGGAAATGCCGCTCAAAATGACGGAACTCAAGTGTTTCCTGTATGAAACTTTTTACAACCCTTATCTGTGCGATCACCTCGGCAAACCGACCACTCGCCATGTCAGTTGCTAGGTTTTTTTCATCCTGCCATTTCTGCCATTTTTTACTAGTGAGCGCAGTCAGCCACATGAACAGCGGGTACAGTACGATAAGTAGTACGGTTAATTCCCAGCTATAAAACAGCACGATGATCAGCGTCAAAAACATTGTTAAGAACATCTGGAAAAAATTATTTGCAAACATATTTGCAAATTGAGTCACTTCAAAAATTGTGCGGTTAAGACGATTGATGATCGTACCGGTTAGTTCATAGTCATAGTAGCTTTGCGGTAGCTTAAGTAGATGAGTGTAGTATCGTTCGCTCAGCTGCTTTTTAAGCCGTGCACTCATTACATCACCCAAGTACCCGCCCCAGTTGGTAAAGAGAGTGTTTGCCACATCCGCCACAAAAAGCCATACCGCAATCCATAATGCACCCGTCATGTCTGCCCTGCCTGATTGGACTGCGTGCATGACAAGATCAGTCGCCGCTTTGATTAGAAACGGCGTCGCAAGAGCGGTCAGGCTCATTAGCACAGAAAATATTACAATACCGAAGTAATATGGCCACAGATTTCGTGCGTAGCCAAGTACGCGCAGTAGTATTCTCATTGTATTCAGCATAATTGGTTTATAGTATGACGTCCAGCCTTTCGGGCCACAATCTGCTTCATTTGAAAAAGACAACACCTTCCGATACAATCATCACGTATGTCTGAAATGGTTGATTCGATCGCAAAAGAATTTAATGATTTTTTATTAACGCCAAACTCAATGCGCTCACTGCTGCTACTGATACTTTTAATCATAGTCGCTTACATGATCAGTCATGTTATCGCACGGGCTATCATCCGGATTGCACATTTTATTGCCGGACGTTCCGATGCCACTACCGACGATGAAAGGCGATTTCAGCTGCGTCGGGTTGAAACATACCTCAGTATTTCAATCGCTTTAATGCGCGCATTTATCGTCGGCATTGTGGCGTTTTATAGTTGGCAGCTCATTAGTCCGGGTGCATCCCGTGCCGCTGCCACCATCGGAGCTGGAACGTTCTTTGTTGTGATTGCCGGAGCCACGATTGGGATGGTGCTTAGAGATATCACGTCGGGCGCTGTGATGATTATCGAACGCTGGTATCATGTCGGCGACTATATACGAGTTGAGCCTTTTGCTGATGTGGGCGGTGTGGTTGAGCGTTTTACCCTCCGCTCCACAAAGCTTCGCAGCTTAAATGGCGAGATCGTCTGGCTGCATAACCAGTACGTTCAAGGGGTCAAGGTCACGCCACGAGGGCTACGCCGCATGGCAATTGATATTTTTGCAAACAATGAAAAGGTGGGCCGAAGCTTGATAGAAAAAGTCATTGCTACTATGCCAATCGGCACACTAAAAGTGGCTCGGCCGCTTGAAATTGTTGCCGCAGAACAGTGGAGCGACAAGCTATGGCATTTCGTTGTTGTCGGAGAAACTACACCGGGCCGAGAATGGTTACTCGACAGTTATTTCATCGAAGCACTCGACGAGGTTGATTCGCGTCGGCATGGGCCACGAACATTTGTCAGGAAACCTATCGCTCGATTTTCTGACGAGCTAGCGGAGCGCAGCTTCCGCCGAGCAGTTCGCATCAATAAAGATGCTTGAAAAGCGAGCCCTCCTTCTCTTCTTTACGTCAGTCTACTGCACGCATTCGCAACCGTTTCAAGTAACTGGCTTACAACCTTTTCTGTAAGCGTTTTGTGATAGCTCGCTATGTCCAATCGAAGCGTGATGGTTTTATGTGTCGCAGCATCGTCAGGCCGGTAAATACTTATGGGTGACAACTTCCAGTCCGAATTCACCACGCTCCCTGCTATGGTGTCGTGTGATACGCTATACACTGCCTCATACATGACGGTACGTGGTACTTTAAGCGAGATATCCTGTACGATACGAGGGTATTTTGAAAGCGGATGATACCTGCTTATTTTGTTCATGGATACCTTCATGACTGCGGCAAGATCCAATGTCATGGCGGCACAATACAGCGGTAGTTTAAAATTATGAATTACTTCATCTTTCAGCTCACCGATCATACCCATGAAGACGCCCCCTTCGGTTTGCACGATAGCACTTCGACTAAGATCAAAAGGTGCTGTCAGTGGATAGTCTAGCGGATTCATAATTTTTTTGTACACAAGCTGCATACCCAAATCACGCGCAAGATTGTCAACTACTGCACGCATGTGATAAAACGCCGCGCCCTTCTTAGGCCTTTTGCTGGCGTATACCGCGTCGATAAATTTCATCTCACTCGGCAAGCCATCGTCATCATTCAAATGGTACTTTTTGTTATGGCCTTTACCGATTTCATATAACACGAATTCATCATGGCCGGATTTGATATTTGGATGAACAGCCTCAAGCAGGCTTGGCAGAACACTTATACGGTAATATTGCAGGTCGGGGCTAAGCGCGTTGTTAATTCGGAAAGCTTGTGCTGGGTTCTGCAGTGCCCGCCCCAGTGTTCGCTCATGCACAAAACTATACGTCAGCACTTCATTGCAGCCAGCACGCCGCAAGCTATCGCGAACAAGAGTTTTTGTACGTAGCTCATCATTTTGTGGCGTTGGTTTGGCACTACGCCGGGGCAAAATTCGCGGCAGTTTGTTGAAGCCATAGAGCCGCCCCACTTCCTCTACGACATCCTCCAAAATCTCAACGTCCATCCTCCAAAATGGCACTGCTATCTCAAGCTTTTCACCTGGTTTTTTCGGTTTGTCCGCTAATTCGAACTCTACGTTTTTGAGAATTGACGCAATAGCGCTACCGGTAAACGCTTTGCCTAATCGACTCGATACATCCTTTGCATCAAGAGCAATAACCTGCCGATCATGCAGCGTCGAATGTACGTCAAACACTTTGCTGGCTTGTACACCACCAGATGTTGCAATAACCGAGTCGATCAACGCTTGTAGAACAATAGGGGTTTGCAGTGGTGATTGTCCTTTATTGAACCGCGATACTGCTTCGGTGAATATGCCATGACGCATGCTGCTGCGCCGGGTGGCGTACATATCAAATGTTGCAACTTCGAGCACGATGTTCGTGGTGGTTTTCGAAACTTCACTATTGCCACCACCCATTACTCCGCCCAGGCCGATTGGTCCCTGGCCGTCAACGATGACAATATCACTTTCGTCCAGTTGATATATTTTACCATTTAACAGTTTGATAACCTCACCTTTTTTGGCATGACGCACACCAAGTAATTTCTCGGTATTATTCCTGCTTTCCTCATTTTTCTCCCGGCGCAGTTTGTCATAATCGTAGGCATGTGTCGGCTGTGCCGTTGTCAGCATAATCGCATTCGTCGCATCAACAACATTGTTGATGGGCTTCACGCCAAGCCTCACCAAGCCGCATTGAACCCACATCGGGCTAGGCTTAATCGTAACATCACGAATCACCACCGCCATATACCGCGGTACCAAATCTTTCGCGTTATTCTCAACCCGCAATGACAGTGCTTCGCTCTTTTGCTCCTCCGCTTTTTCACTCTTTGTCTTTAGATACCATTCCGGACTTTTAAACTGCTTACCTAAAATACCGGCGATTTCGCGCGCGACGCCGAGCTGCCCAAAACAATCCGGCCGATGGGTAAACATTTTGTTCTCAATATCGATGATCGTGTCATTCAAACCAAACGTATCGGCAAAATGTAAGCCCGGCTTCAAATGCTTGACAGGCTGTGATGGGGATAAATCGTCATCTGTTAATTCAATAATCCCGGAATGATCCGATCCAATGCCGAGCTCATCGGCAGCCGCCAGCATACCATGACTTTCAACGCCACGAATTGCCCGTACATCAAGCACAAACGGTTGTTTATCTCCATAAGTGGCAGGTACAGACGAGCCAGGCGGCAGCCAAATCGCAAACATGCCTGCTCGCACATTTGGCGCACCACAAACGACCTGGATGAGTTCGGAGTCGGATCCGCCGGCATCGATTTTGCATACGGAAAGCTTATCGGCATTAGGGTGTTTTTCGCACTCGACAACGCGAACGATCACGGCGTCTTTATATGTATCATTGAGGTCAATAATTTCCTCAATGCCGCCGAGTTGGGCATTGATCGTTTCTGCAAGCTGTTCAATCGGGGGCAGCTCAAAATCAAGATAGTGATGTATATGATTAAGGCTGACTTTCATGCTGCTAGCCTTCCGTCAAGTTCGTCCATTGTTCTCGTAAATGCATCCTCCAGGTTGATATTGTAATGACTCGCAATAACAAGAACTGACCATAGGCAATCACCAAGTTCGTGCCGCAACTTCGCATCAATGTCATCGCCCTGTCGTTTGTTGTCTTTAGCCATCACTAATTTCATAAGATCACCGACATCACCAACAAATCCTGCTGCATAATCCACACCATCCCACTTAGTGTGGCCATCTCGGGCATTCAATGCATCGTATTTCTGACGGATTTCTATAGCACGTTGTTGTAACTCTGCGATCGTCATCTTCGTTCTTCTTTCTTCATTCATCTTTCTACGCTCAAAATTGTCTCAAAAAATCCAGCTTTGCACTATGAAAGTGTCTGACATCTTCGACGCCATATTTCATCATGACGAGGCGCTCGACACCGCCGCCCCACGCAAAACCCTTATACACTGCTGGATCTATACCTGCGGCTTTCAATACATTTGGATGAATCATGCCACAACCAAGCAGCTCGATCCAGCCGGAATGAGAACATACTGCGCAACCTTTTTTATCACAAAACGGACAGCTGAGGCTAAACTCAAAACTTGGTTCGGTAAACGGAAAATAAAACGGGTTGACTCGCACATCGACAGCCTTGCCGAAATATCCTTCCAAAAATGCCTGTAGGGTTGCGACAAGCATCCCAGTATGAACGTCCTTATCAACATAGATGCCTTCATGCTGATGAAATGTATGCTCATGGCGAGGATCCACATCTTCGTTTCGAAACACGCGATCAATCGATGTAGCGGCAATCGGCTCACCGACTTCCAGTTGAGACTTTAGCTCACGAAGAATACGATTCTGCATTGTACTTGTATGGGCAGGTGCGATTAGCGGGTCGCCATCTTTATCTTTTTCGACAGTCATGAACGTATCGTAATCATCACGTGCTGGATGCCCTTTCGGAAAATTAAGCGTCTCAAACATGTGATATTGATCATCGATTTCTCGCGATCCATAGACGCGAAATCCCATGCGTTCCAGTAGCTCACTCATAACGGTAATCTCGCGCGAAATCGGATGCACTGAGCCGCGCCGTGCAGCCAGTGGTTCCGGAATATGAACATTTTCATCCATGGGTGCAGTAACATCAAGTGCTGCACGCACAACCGACGTATCGCCGCTACGATCTACCAATCGTTTAAACTCTTGGTGCAGCGCATTGACGCGCTGACCAAATGCGGCTCGCTGTTCGGGATCTTGTTTTGGGATAGCTTGAAATAGCTCTTTGAATTCAGGCGCCTTTAATATGTCAGTTTTGTTAGGAAGCGCATCATATCGTGCGCGAAGCTGTTGTCGTATTACATCAATATTCATCGTGACTATTACCGTCCAAATACCATGTAAAAAATGCCGAGCATAACACCTGCAACGACCAATATCACTACCGGTCCAAGATGACGCGATTCATGTGTCCCATCCCGCACAGAATCAACCGGCGTTTCGTACGTAAGCGGTTCATTACTTTCGCCTTTTTTTATTTTTTCGCGCAGTTCAGCCGCAATTCGTTCTTGTAATTCTGAACGTGAATCTTGCTGTCTAATAAATAATGCCATATCCATAGTATACATGGTGTAAAACCAAATATGCTATACTAACCTCATATAAACTAAGGAGAATGATACATGGCCACAAAAGCCAAATCGGCCTCGCGTTCACGAACTACTAAGTCGACGCGAACCAGTGCAGCTTCTGCACGCACAGCAAAAAAGCCAACAGTCAAACAAACCGTTGTTAAACCCCGTACAGTAACCGTACAACCAGTTGCAGCGGTTCGGCCCGTCGCGGCTGTTCGCCGCACACGAGTAACGGACGACATTTCCGGTCCACAAGTTCTCGGTGAAATGCTCGGCACATTTTTGCTTGTCGCAGCAGTTGCAGCCAGCGGCGGAAATGCTCTCATCGTTGGATTTGCACTCATCGTCATCGTGGGCATGTTCTTTGGGATTTCCGGATCACATGTCAACCCAGCAGTCACCTTTGGATTCTGGGCAATGCGTAAAATTACTGCCACAAAAATGGCGTTTTACTGGCTTGCACAATTTGTGGGCGCACTCGCCGCAATCTTGGCAGTAAATGCATTCGGCCAAACTAAGCTCAACATTTCATTTGCAAGTCTTATGCAATGGGATTGGGCGGTATTTGCAGCCGAGCTTATCGGTGCTGCAATATTCATGTTTGGTGTCGCTGCTGCGGTACGTCGCAATACCGCTGATGTTGGCCGCGCAGTTGGTATCGGTCTGGCACTATTTGTTGGCTTGCTTATTTCAGGATCATACTTGCAGCAAGCTGTCACCGCTGCAAGCGCAAAGGTGACCGACAGCAACAAAAAATCACCACGTATCGCAGGCTTGAACGGCACAACACTTAACCCGGCTGTTGCGCTTAGTCTTAGCGAGACAGACTCCAGTAGCGTCAACCAACTGACTGGTGAATCAACTCCAAAGACGACCATGCCAAGTCGACTTACCTTTGAGGTTATTTTAGGTACATTCCTAGGAGCTGCCTTAGGTGGACGCCTGTACCTGCTTCTTAACCGCGAAGAAACCCTATAGTAGCTCATAGGCTATAGGTAATTAAAACTCCCCTGCAAAGGGGAGTTTTAATTACAAAGCATTATGCGCCGGTAAGTGCCGTAATAGCCGAGATCTAGTCGTCTTGCGACGGCTTATCAAGTAGAAGCGTTTCGACGCTTGGAGCCGTATCAGCAATTTTGACGACATCTTTATCCATACGCTCCAGCGACTTATGAGCAGCGTTGTAATGCCCGACGGTCGTCGCAAGCGTCGTACCAAGCTTTTGCATATAGGTCTCATGTGCCGTAATATGCTTGCCAAGTTCTGCAACTCGTTTCTGGATATCTTTAGCCTGCTCCTCTATCTGCAAGCTCTTAAGTCCTTGCATGACTGTCTGCAAATATGCCAGTAATGTCGTGGGGCTGACAATGATAACTTTTTTGTCGATAAACGCGTATTCGATGAGGTCTCGTGAATTCGTACCGGTCGCCCCTACATTATTGACGAGCAAATCATAGTAAATTGCCTCACTCGGTATAAACATAAATGCATAATCAAGCGTGTTCTCGTCCGGACGAATGTATTTACTCGTCTCATCAATTCGGTTTTTTAGATCGGACTTAAACAGCTTTGCGATAGCTTCGCGGCGTGATTTGTCTGTTTCATCGATTAAACGGTTATAGTTTTCCAAGCTAAATTTGCTATCAATCGGAATAATTCGACCCTTATCAAGCTTGACGATTGCATCGACGATCTCACCATCCTTGAACCTATACTGGGTTTCGTACACTCGGGGCGGCAACACGTTACCCAGAACCGTGTCCAAGTAATACTCGCCGACACCACCACGTTGCTTTGGATTTTGCAGGACGTTTTGCAATGTCTTAAGCTCAGCGGTAACATCCACGACTCGCCGGTTCGTTTCATCTAGTCGTGCTAGTCGGTTTGATACATCAGCCACCAGTTTAGCGCTTTCACTCAACTGCTTTTGCATGCTAGTCTGCATGAGGGTATGCGATTTATCGAGCCGATCGGTGACGGTTGACTGAAGACTGTCTTTCAGCAATGCAACGCTCCGGCCGAGCTCAGTGATATCTTGTTTGAGCAGCAAGGTGTTGTCCTGAGGTGTTCGTTTCATGAGCAGTGCGATAATCCCCACTACCAATACCACTATCACAACAATAAGCGCTATCGTTATATCCATGCATCAAGTATAGCGCAGTCCGCTACCAGTTTAACAACAAAATCCTGACAGCTATCAAGCTCAAAACGGTAAGCCCAAGTGCAATCGGCAACTGTAATAGCCGATTTATCCAGGCATAGTATAAGTAAGCAAGTCCAAACAGAAGCGCGCTGTAGAGCACACCAACCCACCAAACATGTGAACTAAGCCATGTCTGAAAGCCCCAAAGGGTAAAGACCGCGGCAAGCACCACTAGTAATGGCCGAATAATCCCCGCTCGAACAATCGCAATAAGCGCCAAAAAATGCACGACAATCAAACTAATAACGATGCTGATACTAGGCACCGAACTACAGTACTGGGCATTTTCTCTACAAAACAGTGCTGGCAACGCCATGGTATTTTGCACGTAGTATAGCCCATACGACAGGGCTCCTGCTACGGCACCAACAGACAATGCGCTGACAATACTAAACGGGCTGACTGCGATATACTCAACATATCTGCGAAAATTCATTCATCACCTCTTTTCTCACTGAGTATTATACTGTCTTGTTGATCGTAAGGCAAATCATTGGTCTGATCGAGGCGAACGCATCCTACGATACCATAGTGCGCCAGTACCTCCCATTAGAATGCCGCCAATGACATCAAGCGGCGTATGAACCAGCGCTATCACTCTTGCAGCCGACATAATCCCCACGAGTACCGCCAGCGCCCCCGCTAATTTACGGTATGGCGTACATAGCAAAACCATTAATACCAGGACTGTGGCGAGCAAAGCATGATCCGACGGAAATCCGGGATTATTGATATATGCCGCTCCCGCAGCAACACCTTGCTCAATATATGGCCGCACTGCATTGGGCTGATAGAATAAACTGATCAGCTTGCCGGCCAACAGTGATGTCAGACCCGCCATGACAATATACGGCACACGGTGTACGAACTGCTGGCTACGCAGCAAATACCACAGCCCCGCTCCTCCCCCAGCCAGCACGATCACTATCAGTAATCCGTCTGCTGCCAGTTTAGTGAGCGTTTCCTGCACGTTTTACTCCTTGGTTAGATGCTGTTATCGAGCTGACAATCGATGATCCGACGATAATTAGACCAAATATACCAGCGATTATTTCAGGTATATCAAAGAAAATGCCGGCGAGCAATACTGCTGCGAGGACACCGATGGTATAGTGTGCACCATGCTCAAGATAACGATAGGCATGCAAAACATGCCGCCGCACCATAAATAATGTCAACGACCGCACCCAAAGCGCTCCGACACCAAGTCCGATTGCAATGATGAGCACTTCTTTGGTGACGGCAAACGCGCCTATCACGCCGTCAAAACTAAAACTTGCGTCCAGCACTTCCAGATACAGAAACGACATAAATGCCGCCATACCCGTTTGAACAGCAACCTTACCCGGTTTTTTCTGATGACGTGCAAACAATTCCGCCAGCCCATGAATAGCGAGATAGGTACCGATTCCCATAAAACCCGCCAATACCGTTTGGGACTGATGTTCATTCCATGGCAGCACTGCAATCCCGAGATTAATGACTACCGATACCGCGGTGTACAGCCACCAACGGCTCATATCCTGCAGGGGCTTCTCGATGATATCAATCCAGCGGATAGTACGTTTCGTGTCAAAAAAGAAATGCAGGCACAGCATCAGCAAAAACATGCCGCCAAATGCAGCTATCGAGGCATGGGCTTCATGAAGTTCGAGGGCGTATTTATCTGGCTGATTAAGCGCCAGCTGGATAACGTCGGCTGCGCCCAGTCCGGCCGTGATCATGACGATTACAATAGGAAAAACCAACCTCATTCCAAATACCGCAATAAATATACCCACTGTCATAAACATCCGCTGCCAAAATTGCGACATGGTGCTGAGAACTTTGGCATTGATAATGGCGTTCTCAAAACTAAATGTTATTTCCACTAGTATCAGAACCAGAGCGATAAACGCTTTTGACCAGCCGAAATAATAACCAACGCCCAGCAGGGCGGCCAGGGTAATACAGCCTGAGATAAAAAATATCCGAAACGGATGATCGTGCCGAACCAAATGTTTCATATACTCACCCAGTATACCCTACAACAATCACCATGCTAAAGTTTACCGAGAATTGCTCCGATGATAAGCACGCCAGCCGCAACCGTCATGACGATAAAGGCTGCCCAGACTCCCAAATTGGACCACAGGCCGTTTTTATATTGCCCCATCACGTCGCCGTTATTGCCCACGCGCAATATCATAAACAGCAACGGCACAGCCGTAATACCATTGACAACAGCTGTAAATATCAATGCTTTGATCGGGTCGATGTGGAGAAAATTTAGCCCCAGTCCGACGAGTGTCGCCAGAATCAGCACGGTATAAAATCCAGCGGCACGGCGCACATTGCGCCACAAGCCTTCCTTCCAACCGAATGATTCTGCTATGGCATACGACGCCGATCCAGCCAGCACCGGTACAGCAAGCATACCTAGCCCGATGATACCGACAGAGAATATAATCTTTGACATCAAACCGGCATTTGGCAGGCTGCTCACCAGCGGCTCAAGTGCTTTTGCAGCGTCTGCCGCCGAATTAATCGACGTTATACCATGCGAGAACAATACCGAACCGCACACAATCACGATAAACCATGCCGTCAGACTCGCAAGCCCCATGCCGGTAAGATTATCAATACGCAGTTTGTGCAGGAAATGCCTGGTCGGTACTTCATCGCGTCCAATTTTGGCCATAGTATGTTTTGTTACCTCTTCACCAACAACCTGGGATGTGTCCCAGAAAAATAAATACGGCGAAATCGTTGTACCGAGCATGCCAACGATGATATACATTGTGCTCATGTCGATTTGTTTTGGTATAGTGAATGTCGCTAGTAACACGGCACCCCAGTCTTGCCCGATCAAAAATGCCGTCACTGGATAGGCAAACAGCGTAATCGCCAGCCATTTAAGTATTTTAGAGTACAGACGGTACGGTACGCCGACTTCCAGGGCCACAATGCCAAATGCGAAACCGACTGCCAACAACTCATAGGGCACATCGACGAACAGCTGCATGGTTGCAGCCATCGCACCAAGATCCGCCCCGATATTGAGAATATTGGCTATCAGCACCAGTATGACCGCGCTGTATAGGACTGGCCGGCTGTAGTGCTCTTTCAAATTGGCAGCTAGCCCCTTGCCCGTAATCGCTCCAATCCGAGCGCATGACTCTTGCACCGCTAGCAACAACGTGAACATGAGCGGAAATGTCCATAGCAGACCTGTTCCGTGAGCTGCACCAGCCTGCGAGTATGTCGCAATACCGGACGGATCGTCGTCAGCCGCACCAGTGACGAGTCCCGGACCCAACACGCGCAAAAACCGGCTGTAGCGTTTGCGATTAATTATTGCTTTGGCGACGGCAAGTGTTCGTTTTTCAGCACGAGTAATACTTTTTTTAAATGGCCATAGTTTCATTATTTTTACCTTAAGCATCACTATATATGAGGCTTGCTATTTTTACAACGAGCGATATCCTCACGTACGTACTGGAGTTTTAGTGGCAGTTTGACAGTCGCGTAATTAGCTCATATATTTGAACAGTGATGACGAACCGTGCGCAATTTCAACGCGAACAGACACAAGGCTTTATCTGCAAACATTGTCATGCCTCAGTCATTGTTACACCGCATATCGGTACTGCCAACCGCAATCATTGCAACCGCTGTCTGTGGTCGCGTCATGTCGATAAAACAAAGGGTGACCGTCAGGCGGCCTGCCAAGCCGTCATGGAACCAATTGGCCTTACATTCAAACATGAAGGCGTCGGCAAGCGTGGTGAAATTATGCTGATTCATGAGTGCGAATCCTGCCAGCACATCTCGATCAACCGTATTGCCCGGGACGATGACGAGCGGCAGATTCTAGAAGTGTACGAGCAATCTCTTACTACCACTAGTCCTCGTTCTGATCTAGATTCCTTGTCGATTTATAAAGCAAACGAAACGGATCGTAGTGAAGTCATGACTCAACTGTTTGGCAATCCCATGAAATAGCGTCACTACGCTACTTCATAAGAAAAAGAGTGATTGTAATCAGCAACAAACTTACCGTATGATAACTGCCCGTAATAGCACCATATAGTAATGGTCGCGCAATCTTTGGATTAATGGCATTGACAACAGATACAGACATTGCATAACCGATACCGATGAGAATTCGCACAGGATACCCCGAAGTAGGACACTCAGGCCTTACGTTGTTAATCTCTCT
>CAZHGM010000011.1:0-26449 GCA_964532145.1 uncultured Candidatus Saccharibacteria bacterium
ACACAATACCGGGCAAAGGTGTCGATTTTATGGAATATGATTATCATTGGCATGGCGCTCCGCCAAACAGTGAACAGGCAAAAGATGCGCTAAAGAAACTACGCACATTAGCTGGAAAAATTAGGAGCGAACATGAATAATCGTCCGTATTTGTATGTGTGGTACTCATTGGTGTTTTTCATGTCGAGTATATTGGTCACCGTGACAACCATCGTCGGTCTGGTAACTGTTGAAAAAGATCCTTCGGGCTTCTGGATTCTCGGCATACCGTTTATTGTTTTTTGGTTGGTACAGCTAGCGGTCATAGGCTTTCTTGGTTGGTTATTACTAGGGCAGATAAAAAAGTGGAACACATTTGCTATGTTTGCTAGTGCTTTCATAGTACCTATAGTATCAATGGTTATGATAGTTGTCGCTACCGAGAAAGTTGGAAGACCAATCAACGGCGTAGGTGATCCAACTCCTTTTTATCTGATAGCAGGTCTGTACATCATCAGCGGAATTTTACTATATAACGATATTAAATATCGTAAACCTAAAGGACGAGTAACGGTATGAGCGACCTACATTTATCATCTGACATGTACAGTAAAAATATCGCTAGCGAACCGATACGCAAAGGCTTTGGTCGCGGACTTAAACGCGCTGGTGATGAGAATGAAAATATCGTTGCTCTATGTGCTGATTTGACCGAGAGTACGCAGATGCATTTGTTCAAAGAGGAGCATCCAAAACGATTTGTAGAAATAGGTGTGGCCGAGCAAAATCTCGTGACAGTCGCGGCCGGTATGTCCGCCATGGGCAAAAAACCTTTTGCCAGTAGCTACGCGGCGTTTAGTCCGGGGCGCAACTGGGAACAAATACGTACAACACTTTGTTTGAATGAGAGATTCGCGTGCATTGTCGGTTCGCATGCTGGTATTTCCGTCGGCCCAGACGGCGCAACGCATCAAATGCTTGAGGATATCGCGCTGATGCGAGTGTTGCCAAACATGATTGTGGTGGCGCCTGGCGATAGCATCGAAGCCGAAAAAGCGACGCTCGCCATCGCAAAACAGGATAAGGTGGCATACTTACGGTTGGCGCGCGAGGCCACACCGGTCTTTACAACCGAGGAGACGCCGTTTGAAATCGGGCAAGCCTATGTTCTACGCGAAGGTCATGATATCACACTGCTTGGAACGGGCACGATGACGTATCAGTGTCTCATGGCAGCTGAGGAATTAGCTAAGGAAGGCATCGAAGCTGAGGTTGTGCACGTGCCGACGATTAAGCCGCTTGATGAGCAGACAATTCTTCGCAGTCTCAAGAAAAATGGTCGAGCGATCACTGTCGAAGAAGCACAGGCCGCTGGAGGATTCGGCTCAGCTATAACGGAACTCGCCGCCGAGAAACTTCCGTTACCGATTCGGCGGCTTGGTATGCAGGATCATTTCGGAGAATCCGGCAAGCCGGAGGAACTCCTGGATCATTTTGGTTTGACCGGGCACCATATCGCCGAAGCAGCCAAAGAATTTATCGAACATAACCCTAAGTATCATCAAGGAGAATAGCCATGCCTGAACGCCAGAAACACCAGATAGATGTCATTTCAGTCGGTGATACCGTCATCGACGATTTCATTCGTCTTTTTGAAGACCAAGGCAATGTACAGGATGAGGGCAAGGGCAAAAAGTGGTTATCGATTCCGTACAGCATGAAGGTTCCATTTGAAAAATCAACGGTCATTTATGGTGTTGGAAATGCTGCCAACGCGGCAGTAAATTTCTCAAAACTTGGTCTGGTAAGTGCGCTAGTTACCAATCTCGGAGCTGACCAACGCGGACGTGAGGTCGTAAAAACACTGGAGAAAAAAGGCGTCGAAACGCATCTCATCAAACTGCAAACTGGCAAAAAAACCAATTATCACTATGTTTTATGGTACAAAGAAGATCGGACGATCCTAATCAATCATGAGCATTACGATTATCACTGGCCTCATCTGCACGCCAGCGAAATTCCGAAATGGATTTACATGAGCTCAATTGCCGAGAATGCTGTTGATATGCATGATGACATGATGGAGTGGATGGAACGATATCCGGACATCAAGCTGGCGTTTCAGCCGGGTACATTTCAGATAAAATTTGGCGCCGAACGTTTAGCGCATGTCTATAAACGTGCGTATGTAGTTGTGCTCAATCGCGAAGAAGCAGTTCAGGTGACAGGCGGTAACTATGATAATGTCCACGAGCTGCTTGATAAACTCCATGAACTCGGGCCGCAGGTAGTGATGATTACTGACGGTCCGAAAGGCAGTTACGCCAGTGACGGTACGAACCGATACGTTATGCCGATTTATCCTGATGTAGCGCCGCCAGTCGAGCGGACTGGTTGCGGCGATGCGTTTGCCAGCACGTTTGTCGCGGCGCTCATTAAAGGTTACAGCCTCGAAGGAGCTTTGCAGTTAGCGCCGATTACGCCAGCGAGCGTGGTGCTGTATCCAGGTGCTCAGGAAGGGTTGCTAACTACCCGCGAACTGCGGGAGTGGCTGGAGAAAGCGCCAAAAAGTTATCACGCCGAAAGGATGAAATAATGGGACTCAGTGTCAATGAAATCCGTGACCGCTGTATGCGGGCAAGACATCTCATGCAGCGCTCACGCCAGCAACATTTTGCTGTTGGCGCATTCAATATTGACAACCAAGAAACGCTGATCGCAGTCTCACGGGCAGCACAGGCGAAAAATTCACCGGTGCTTGTCGAAGTAAGCGATGGTGAAGTCAAGGCGCTCGGGCTCGAAAATATCCGCGATATGGTCGACAACTATCGTGAGGAGTACGGTATTGAGATGTATGTGAATCTTGACCACAGCCCCAGTGTTGACGACTGTAAGCGTGCGATTGATACGGGATTTGAGTTTATTCATATCGACATATCCCAGGCAAATCATAATGCTACGGAAGAAGAAATCATTGCCAGGACTCGGGAAGTAGTCGAGTATGCTAAGTTTACCGGTGCATTAGTCGAGAGCGAACCGCATTATTTTGGCGGTAGTTCCAACGTCCATGATGAGACGATTGACTACGAGGAAATCAAGAAAACGTTCAGTACGCCGGATGGCGCGAAGGCGTTCGTTGACGCAACTGGTATCGACACATTTGCGGCGGCAATCGGTAATCTGCATGGAAAGTATCCAGTACCGAAGGAGCTTGATCTTGAGCTGTTGGCAGCTATTCGTGACGTGATTGGTTGTCAAATTTCACTTCATGGCGGGAGCGGCACACCCCTGCATTATTTTGAGCAAGCTGCACGGATCGGGGTGAGTAAGATAAATATCAATAGCGATATGCGCTATGTGTTTCGAACCACCCTTGAGAAAGCCTTGAAGAACAATCCAAAAGAGTATGCCGTGGTAAAGCTAATGCCGGTGGTGTACGATGCCGTGCAAACCGTTGTTGAAGAAAAAATTAATGCGTTCGGTTCACATAATAAGGCACTTAGGTAGCGCGGGATGCCACATCGATTAGCACGACTGCTCGGTAAAATGTCAGGTGGCTTCGAGCATCTTATTCAAACGGTTGAGTCGACGATCGATGGACATGCAATTGATGTCGCCTTGCTCGGTGAAATTGCCCAAAAGGCCGCCGAGCTAAAACACCAGATGCGGCTGGATCCACATGACACGACAGCACAGGAACTGTACCATGTACTACTGTCGCGGATTCGTGACGACAATCATCAGCTTGCGTACAGCTTGTCAGGCAAACATCCCAATGCAGTGAGCGAGATGTCACCGCTCATTCTAAAATCTCTACAAGCCTCGAGTCGGGCATATGACTGTTTTGCCATAAAACCAGCTGTCTTAAAGCGAATCCTGAAGGCTAACCCACCCCGTGAAACCATGAAGCAGCTGCATTACCGGTCAATTGCAAGCATGCTCAAGCATGAGCAGCCCGAGATGATCACCGTCATGTCTCGCTATCTCGAAGATGCTGTCTGGCAACGGCGGCATAATGATGAGCTTGCTACCGTTGAGCCAACTGATATGATTTCCCGACGACCGATCGTTATGTCGCTTGACAAGGCAGCGCTTATCAAAGCGTTTGAGCCGACGATGCAGCGCCACCATTTGGTGCTGCATGCAAAAGAGGCGGGGATTGTTGCACTTGTGCCAACCAGCCGTAAGGTTATCGAGTGCTACACTATCCGAACTGTTGCGCTTATGATGTATTATTTACAGGAGCTGGGTAGCCTTAATACGCTTGGTAAACTCCTGCTTGGGCAACCTGATTTTGGCACACGATATGCTGATGCCGTGGCGCGGGATCATGATAACCATATTCAGGTTGCTGGTTATCCAGTCCACTGGCGAAGTATGCATCATGCAGTTACGATTCACGGTGACCACGAGGCGTTTGAGCCGAGTGTCGCCCGTCACGAATGGCGCTATCAGTCGCTCAATGATTCACTACAGCCACTGCTAGCGGATAATGCGCCGTGGTCCGGTATGTCAAGTATCGTTGTGCCATATGAGACACCACTCAGCGCACATATTGTCGACATCGCAATTGATGCGTCCTACGATAGGGCATTTGAAGACCGCAGTCTAAAATATGCTCGTCGGGAACTTGAGCACGAACTTCTTAGGCGATATCTCGCTCATCCAAGAGTCCAGACGGTGGTTCTGAGTCGATTGCGTGTGGTTTAGCTGTTGTAGCTCTCCGAAATGCGATTGAGAATTTGAGTAGGGCTGCTGGTGATGTGATAGAGTGCTTCATCGCCAGCGGTAATCATTCCCTCGTTGAGTAAGTGTTTTTTGATAAACCCGTCGAGGTCGTTCCAATAGTGCGAACCGACTAAGATGATCGGAACTCGTGGCATTTTATGGGTTTGGAGAAGGGTGATGACCTCAAATAATTCATCGAGCGTGCCGAATCCCCCTGGGAAAAACACAAATGCATGGGCATAAAATGTCATCATGACTTTACGAGTAAAGAAATAGTGGAACGCTAAATGTTCAGTGGTGTAAGGATTTAATTTTTGTTCATGAGGTAAAACGATGTTAAAGCCGATTGCAAAACCACCGGCTGATGTAGCTCCTTTATTTGCAGCCTCCATGATGCCACCACCACCGCCGCTTACGATTGCGTAGCCTTCACTGGCCAAGAGGGCCGCTGTTTCCTCGGCCTTTTTATACAGCGGATCGTTCTCTGGGGTTCTGGCCGATCCAAAAAAGGTTACTCGGGCCGGATATTTCTTGAGGATTTTAAATGCTTTTTCAAATTCCGTATCGCTCGTTCGCAAACTAGCAGTAGAATTCGCAATGGCTTTGACCAGGTGAGCATCGGGCAACCAGACTCGTTTTTCATGTTTGTGTGTGTGAGACATACATAAGTAGTATACAGGAAGTAGTAAGTAGTAAGTAGTGCAAGCTATACGCGTTTGCGGAGAGCGGAAAATTGGGACGAAAAAAGCGCATAAATTGGCTGTATAATAGACATGATGACATCGTTTCGATTACATAGTGACTACCAGCCGACTGGGGATCAGCCGACAGCTATTGAGACGTTGTTGCGAGGTATGGGCAACGGCCAGAAGCAGCAGACGCTACTGGGTGTTACCGGTTCCGGCAAGACGTTTACGATGGCAAATCTCATCGCAGAGCGACAGGTACCGACACTGGTACTGGCCCACAACAAAACATTGGCGGCGCAGTTGTTCTCGGAGTTTAAGGGATTTTTCCCGGACAACGAAGTGCATTATTTTGTTAGCTACTTTGATTATTACCAGCCGGAAGCATATATCGCGAGCAGTGATACCTATATCGAAAAAGATAGCAAGATAAATGAAGAAATTGACCGTTTACGGCACGCAGCAACTGCAGGGCTACTGAGCCGACGGGATGTGATCATCGTGGCGAGTGTGAGCTGTATTTATGGTATTGGTTCAGTCGAAGACTACGGTGCGATGGCTATCAAACTCCGACGAGGCGAAACTCGTAAACGAGACAAATTGCTGCGGCATCTCAATGATATCCAGTACCGTCGTAATGATATTGATTTTCAGCGCAACACATTTCGCGTACGAGGTGATGTTGTGGATGTGATCCCAAGCGGTGGCGAGGATGCGTACCGAGTTGAGTTCTTTGGCGATGAAGTGGAGCGACTGACGAAAGTGAATCCGTTAACGGGTGAGATTTTGGGCGAACCAAGTGAAATTACTATTTTTCCAGGGTCCCACTATGTGACGCCGAAAGAGAAGCTGGCACACGCCATAACACAGATCAAATCAGAGCTTGAGGAGCGTCTCGCATGGTTTGAGTCACACAACAAACTTCTCGAGGCGCAGCGCCTACAGCAGCGTACCAAATATGATTTGGAAATGCTGGAGGAGACGGGTTTTGTTAAAGGAATTGAAAACTACAGCCGCTACTTGACGAATCGCCAACCGGGCGACCAGCCGGCGACGTTAATGGACTATTTCCCGGATGACTATATGCTATTGATCGATGAGAGCCATATGACCATACCGCAGGTAAGGGGGATGTATAACGGCGATCGGGCGCGCAAAGAAGTGCTCGTCGAGCATGGGTTTCGATTGCCAAGCGCGCTTGATAATCGTCCTTTGACCTTTACTGAGTTTGAAAAACATATGAATAATGTCATTTATGTATCAGCCACGCCTGGCGGGTATGAGCTGGAGCGCAGCCCGGAACCTGCTCAGCAGGTGATTCGACCGACGGGATTACTTGACCCTCCTATTGATGTGCGTGGTAGTGATGGCCAGATCGATGACCTCATGCATGAAATTCGCCAGCGGATTGAGCACCGCCAGCGTGTGCTTATCACGACCCTGACCAAACGCATGGCCGAGGATCTGACAACATATCTGACTGAAGCTGGCATTAAAACAGCCTATATTCATAGCGATGTCGATACCCTGGAGCGCGGCGATATTTTACGCGATCTGCGTCTTGGCGTCTACGACGTTTTGGTGGGGATTAATCTGCTGCGTGAGGGACTTGACCTGCCAGAAGTCAGTCTGGTGGCAATCATGGACGCCGACAAGGAAGGTTTTTTGCGCTCGACCCAAGCACTGATCCAGACAATCGGCCGTGCTGCCCGGCATGAGAACGGCCAGGTCATCATGTATGCCGACACGATAACTGATTCGATGAAGCGGGCAATCGACGAAACAAATCGCCGCCGTGGTATTCAGGAAGCATACAACCAAGCGCATGGCATTACGCCTCGAAGTGTTGATAAGGCAATTGACGAAGGGCTGCGAGCGATTATCCCACAAAAAGAGGGTGATAAGAAAAAGGATAAGATTGATCTTAAGAAAATTCCGAAAGATGAATATCCGGCGCTAATACGGGAATTAACAGGCCAGATGGAGTTTGCGGCGGCAAATTTGGAGTTTGAAAAAGCGGCGGAACTGCGTGACATAATTGAGAGTGTTAAGGCTGTTGAAAAATAGCGCCATTGGAGCGCTCGACTCGTTCTAGCAGGCGGCTTTTTCGTAAGAAATCACTACAATAGTCGCATAATACCCGATCATCAATCTGCTATAATATGAATGATATATGAGCGCAACGATAACTATTGACGATGTCAAAAAACTAGCCTCTTTGTCAGCCCTCAGTATTAGCGACCAGGAGGCTCACGGCTTACAGGCACAATTGAACGAAATTCTTGGGTATGTGGCGCAGCTTGATGAGGTGGACACGACAGGAGTGGAGCCGACCTACCAGGTGAATTCGCTTGAAAACGTCATGCGTGCGGACGAAGTCAAGGATTATCAAGTCAGCCGCGATGACTTGCTGAAAAATGCACCCGAGACTGAGAACGGCCAGGTGAAAGTAAGACGGGTGTTGCAATGACCATAGCTGATATCCAGAGCGAGCTAACGTCTGGCAAATCGGTACGCCAAGTCGTCGAAGAAGCGATTGAACGAGCAAAAGCCGATCCAAATAATGCCATATTGTCAGTGATCGAACATCGCGCAAAGCAGCGGGCTGACGCTATGGACAAGCACCGAGCTGCCGGTGATGATTGCGGCCCTTTGGCGGGTGTGCCGTTTCTTGCCAAAGACAACATTTTGACATTTGACAGCCGTACAACAGCGAGTGCACACATGCTGGAGAACTTTGAGGCGCCGTACCAGGCGACAGTGATTGAAAAGCTGGAAGCGGCCGGTGCTATTTGCATTGGCAAAACAAACTTAGACGCCTTCGCGCATGGCGGCAGCACCGAGAACTCATACTTCGGGCCAACCCGAAACGTAGCTGATGCAGAGCGGGTCGCAGGAGGAAGCTCAGGCGGATCGGCGGTTGCGGTAGCTTCGGGTATAGTGCCTTTTGCGCTTGGTTCTGATACCGGAGGTTCAATTCGACAGCCAGCCAGCTATAACGGTATTTATGGCCTAAAACCAACCTATGGGTCAGTGAGCCGTTACGGCGTCGTCGCAATGGCGAGCAGCACTGATGTGGTTGGCCCGCTCACAACGTGCCCCGATGATCTGTCGGCGGTGTACGACGTTATTCGAGGAGTTGATGAGCATGACAGCACGACAATCGCAATTGATGATGTGACTACTTCAATAACGCCGCTTACGATCGGGGTTATTGAGCAGTCAATGGGTGAGGGGGTTGATCCAGAAGTGATGGCTGCGGTTGAAATGGCTATCAAAAAGGCGCGCGATGCTGGGCATACTATCAAATTCGTCAGCCTGCCTCACCTCAGCTATGCGCTGTCAGTATATTATATTGTTGTACCGGCCGAACTAACATCAAATTTGGCTCGCTATGACGGAATCAAGTTCGGGCTTGCTGGCTCCGGCACTAATATCGGCAGCACCTATACCTCTAGTCGAAGCAGCGGCTTTATGGAAGAAAACAAACGGCGGATTTTGATTGGGAATTACGTGCTTTCGAGTGGGTATTATGATGCGTTTTACAAAAAAGCTCAGACTGTTCGGACGATGATTATTAATGACTACAAAACGGCATTTGAGACGTGTGATGTCCTAGTCGGTCCAACGGCCCCGACACCAGCTTTTCGCCTCGGTGAGAATACGAGTGATCCGCTGCAGATGTACATGGCCGATATCATGACCGTGCCTGCAAGCCTGGCTGGCCTGCCCGCGGTCAGTATTCCGATCGGTGTAACAAATGCTGGCTTGCCAATTGGGATGCAGATCATCGCGCCGAGTCGTCAAGATCACCGCGTCATCCATGCAGCTGATATGTGGAGCAACCTGTAGTGGATACTACGCTATTACTTGTGTTCGCAGGGGTTATAGTAGCTGGTCTGATATTGATCATCATTATGACAACGGGTCGCTCGGCATCGAAGTTGTTAAACAAAGAAGCGTATCAAAAGGACTGGCTTGCCATCGAGATGTCAGTTGGCAGTGATGCATCATCGCAGCAGTTTGCAATTATCCAGGCTGATAAGCTGCTTGATCGGGCACTACGCGAGCGGGGCTATAAAGGTGAAACGATGGGTGAGCGTATGACCGCTGCTAGCCGTACATTTACCCGGCGTGATGCGGTTTGGACAGCGCACAAGTTACGTAATCGCATCGCTCATGACGATCACGTTACGATCAATGCTAGCTTGACGAAAAAAGCGCTTGCGAGTTTCAAAAAAGCGTTGAAAGATGTGGGGGCGATATGATTAGCGTAGATACAAGGCAAAAATACATTGCCACGATCGGCATCGAATGTCATGTCCAGCTACGCACAAAAACCAAGCTGTTCAGTGGGGCAGATAACGACGCGCGGGACAAAGAGCCTAACACGACGATCAGCCCGCTTTGTATCGGGTTGCCGGGTACCCTGCCGGTATTAAACCAAGAAGCAGTGGCGTTGGCGGTTCGTGCCGGTCTGGCGCTCAATGCTGATATCGCGCCGCTGAGCCGTTTTGAGCGCAAGCACTATTTCTATCCTGATTTGCCGCTCGGGTATCAGATTACGCAGTTAGAAGAGCCAATTATTCTTGCAGGGTCTGTCACATTCATCCTGCCGGACGGAAATGAAAAAACTGTTCGGATTCATCATGCCCACCTTGAGGCTGATGCGGGTAAATTAACTCATCCCAGTGGCAAAGACTACAGTTTGGTTGACTACAATCGTGCCGGTACCCCACTCATTGAAATTGTCTCCGAAGCTGACATGCACAGTCCGGCTGAAGCCAAGGCCTATGCCCAAGAGCTTTATTTGTTGATGACCTATGCTGATGTTACTGATGGCGATTTGTATCACGGTAATATGCGTTTTGACATCAACGTCTCCGTCAGTACAAGCGCCACACTTGGAACGCGCACAGAAACCAAAAACCTCAACTCATTCCGGTCTGTTGAACGGGCGACTGAATACGAAATCACTCGTCAAATCGAGTTACTTGAGAGAGGCGAATCAATTGTTCAGGAGACGCGCGGCTGGGACGAAGCAAAGCAGCGGACGGTTTCGCAGCGGAGCAAAGAGAATGCTCACGATTATCGCTACTTCCCTGATGCCGATCTGCCGCCAGTCCGGATAGCCGAGGACATGGTGGAAGCGACGCGCCTGGCAATGTCGGCGTTGCCAGGGCATTATCGGCAGGTGTTTCGGCAGCTTGGTCTTGATAGCACGGTAGTGCTTGCATTGCTGCAATCACGCCCCGCCAGTGAGCTTGTTAAGCGTCTGCATGCGGCTGGCCAGATGAGTGCCGCTAAGCGTACTGCCTTGTGGTTTGCAATGAGCACGAGCGAGCAGCTTGATAACGATGCATCGGCCGATGTGTGGCATAATCCCATCCCAGACGAATTATTTATTGAATTAACAGAGATGGTTGATGCAAATGAGGTGAATTCTACTGCCGCCCGCGAGCTATTTTTAGCGATGCAGCGTGACGGTCAGTCGCCACGCGAACTGGCCAAAGAGCGTAATCTACTACAGGTGAGCGACGAGGGAGCAATTGGCATAATCGTTGATAAGGTGCTGGCAGATCCTGCGTCGCAGAAGGCTGTTGAGGATATCCGCAGCGGCAATGACAAAGCGATTGGATTCTTGGTCGGACAAATCATGAAACAATCAGCAGGCAAAGCTAATCCGGCACTTGCCCAGGCGCTTATTCGGAAAAAACTTAAAATCACAACAGAAGGGAAATCATGAGAAAACCTACCAAAGCTATTATCACCGATGCAGGCTTCGCTAGTAGATATTTGCCAATCACCAAGACAATCCCGAAAGCCATGCTGCCGTTTGGTAATAAGCCGATTATGCAGCTCGTTATCGAGGAATGTGTGGAGGCGGGGATTACTGAGATTATCATCGTGGCAACGGCCGAAGGTAAGCCAATTTACGATGATTATTTCAATAATGTCGTTAATAAAATTCGCAAGCAACTTGCCGCCCAAGGCAAGGAAGATCGCTACGAACTCGTGCAGGAAGTGCTTGATTTTCCTAAAATTATTGTTATTGAGCAAGACCCGGCCCTCCCCTACGGAAATGGCGCTCCGATCGTCAGTGCACGAAATTATATCCGAAGTGATGAGCCGTTCCTGGCGCTTTACAGTGATGATATTATCTTTGGTTCATCTGATGCCGCGGCGATGATTGCGGCATATGAGCAGCACCCTGATGCGAAAGCCATCATCATGGCGCAGGAAGTTGACCCTTCAGTCGTAAACAAATACGGCATCATCCAGCTCAAGGATGGCAACAAACTCGATCGCATCATTGAGAAGCCGTCACGCGAGCAAGCGCCATCAACGCTGGCCTCGTATGGCCGGTATTTACTGACCCCAGAAATATTTGACTATCTGCAACATGAGGCTGTCGGGCTTGATAATGAGTTGTGGACGGTGGACGCAATTACAAAAATGGCAGCAGCGGGCCAGGTGATCGTGGAAACAACCAAAGGCACCTGGATGACAACTGGCGACCCTAAGAATTATTTTCTTGCACATCTTGAATATATTATTCAGCATGAGCCATATGGTGCTGCCGTCAAAGACTACATTCGCACGCATGGTTTATTGTAACTGTTGTGAAAATAAATAAATTTGTGAGCTAAATTACATACTTACCGTTTGCGGCCACCTATACTACGAGTATTACAACAGTAATGTAAGGAGTAACTAGAAATGGAAATTAATTTAGGTGGTATTGTACCCGCAATCATTATTGGTGGCTTGGCGGGATGGGTCGCATCAATGCTTATGAAGACAGACGCTTCGATGGGCTTGGTTGCTAACATTGTTGTCGGTGTTATTGGTGCTATCATTGGTAACATACTGCTACCATTGCTGGGCATCGGTGGAACAACAGGGTTTTCAGTATGGAGCTTTGTCGTCGCTCTTATCGGTGCGGTCGTACTGCTGTTCCTCGTCGGTATGTTCCGTGGCGGACGTCGCATTTAGTCCCATATACTACACGTTAGCGTTAAGCACCTATGGACTATTCCATAGGTGCTCTAGTATTATAACTAGAAGAAAGGATACGGTAACCCTATGTCAAATGCAGCAGAAATTCTTGTGATTATTCTCTCGGTTTTCTTAGCGCTGTTTTTGCTTCTTGGTATCATTCTGACAGTTCTTTTGATCCGTGTGACCAAACAGATTCGTCAGGTTGCGAACAAAGCCGATAATGTTGTCGGACATGTTAACCAATTTGCTATGAATGCAACAAAATTTTCATCACCAGCGTTGATTGGTAAATTTGTTTTCGACCAAGTGCGCAAGATGAAACGCTAGTCTCTCGTAGAAATCACATCATAATTTCACCCCGTTAGCAGACGGGGTGAATTATACTATATACATATGGCACGAGGAGGAAACGAAAAGGCAACACCGGTACTACAGGCGTCGGATTATGTTCATTTGCACAATCACACGCACCATAGCCTTCTCGATGGCCTAACGAAAGCCGACGAGTTAGTTTCACGCGTGAAAGAACTGGGTATGGAAGCTGTTGCTATTACTGACCATGGTACGATGTCGGGCGCAATTGAATTTTATAAAGCAGCCACCGCGGCTGGTGTGAAGCCAATCATAGGTATGGAAACCTATGTTGCCGCACGGACAATACATGATCGTGATCCGGCGAAGGATAAGGCCCGTTACCATCTCATTTTGCTAGCTATGAACGATGAGGGATACCATAACCTAATGCGGTTGAGCACGATCGCTAATCTTGAGGGGATGTATTATAAACCGCGAATCGATCATGAGCTACTGGACAAGTACAATGCGGGGCTGATTGTCATGAGCGCATGCCTTGGCGGGGAGATTGGTGAACGTTTACAAAACGATGATTATGAAGGTGCCAAGGAAATTGCACTATGGTATAAGTCAGTATTTGGTGATCGGTACTATTTTGAGGTGCAGGATCATGATGAATATCCACTGCAAAAAAAAGTGAACGACCAGCTGTTTCGTCTTGGGAAGGAGCTTGCCGTCCCGTGCGTGCTAAGTAGTGATGCGCATTATGTACGGCCTGAGGATCAAGAATCTCACGAAATTTTACTCTGTGTCGGTACAGCCTCATACCTCAGTGACGAAGATCGTATGAGCTTGACTGATTTTCACCTTCATGTGACTGACCCGAACGAGATTATTGCCCGATGGGGGAAAAGCCACCCAGAAATCATTCAAAACACACGAGCCGTGGCCGATCGCTGTCAGGTAGATTTCGAGTTCGGCAAAATATTAATTCCGACCTTTCCAACACCGAAAGGCATGGACGAACGCTCATACCTCCACCAGCTGGTCTGGAGTGGTCTCATGAACCGCTATGCTGGCATGGATCGTGAGTCAGCCGGGGCGACCGATGAAGCAACGGCTCGACAAAAGCTTGACCCTGAGATTATCGAACGAACGGATTATGAGCTGAGTGTGATTGAGAGCATGGGCTACAATGGGTACTTTTTGATTGTGCAAGACTTTATTAACTGGGGCAAAAACCGAGGGATAATTTTTGGTCCAGGACGAGGTTCGGCAGCGGGTTCAATTGTGGCCTACGCTGTGCGAATAACCGAGCTTGATCCGCTGAAGTATTCGCTGATGTTTGAGCGGTTTTTAAACCCGTCACGCATCTCAATGCCTGATATCGACGTTGATATCCAGGATACCAGGCGAGATGAGGTCATCCAGTACTGTGTTGAAAAGTATGGCTCAGAACGCGTTGCTAACATTTGTACGTTTGGCAAAATGGCGGCTCGGGCAGCGGTTCGGGATGTGGCGCGAGTCCTACAGGTACCGTATGCCGAGGCGGACAAGCTCGCTAAGCTTATCCCGCCGCCGGTCCAAGGTCGTCATGTGCCCTTGAGCAAATGTATTGAGAGTGATCCTGATCTCAAAAAGGAGTACGAAACAAATCCGACAGCAAAACGGGTGATTGATTACGCAATACGACTAGAAGGCACAATTCGCAGTCATGGGGTACACGCGGCTGGGGTTGTGATTGCGCCGGATGATATCGTAAAATTCGCCCCACTTGAAATGGCACAAAAAGGCGTGGTCGCCACACAGTTCCCCATGGGACCTATTGAGGAGCTTGGGCTATTAAAGATGGATTTTTTGGGGCTAAGCAACCTTAGCATTATCAACAATGCACTAAGAATCATTAAAAAGGTCTATCGTGACCAAATTGCACTCGGTGAAATTCCGTTTGATGATAAAAAAACATTTACCCTTCTGCAAGACGGCGATACAACAGGAGTGTTCCAGCTTGAGTCTGCCGGTATGAAACGATACCTTAAGGAGCTGCGTCCCACTGAGTTTGAGGATATTATCGCCATGGTTGCGCTGTATCGGCCGGGTCCGATGGCGGAAATCCCCAGATTTATCGAAGGCAAAAACAACCCCAGTGGCGTTACATACTTGCATGAAGCGCTTGAACCAATCCTTAGCGATACCTATGGAGTCATGGTGTATCAGGAACAGATTATTAAGCTCCTTCAGATGGTTGCGGGATATACGCCAGGCGAAGCTGACTTAGTGCGGAAAGCTATCGGAAAAAAGAAACGCGATATCATGAATGCTGAAGAGCCGAAATTTATCGAAGGTTGCAAACATCAAGGATTGAGTGAACCCCAGGCGAAAAAACTATGGGCACAGATCCAGCCCTTTGCTGATTACTCGTTTAACAAAGCCCATGCTGCCTGTTATGGGTTAATAGCGTATTGGACGGCGTACCTCAAAGCACATTACCCCGATGCGTTTATGGCGGCATTAATGACGAGCGATCGTGATGATATTGATCGGCTCGCAATCGAAATTGCCGAATGCAAGCACATGGGTCTGACGGTGTTGGCGCCACATGTCAACCTCAGCTATGGGGAGTTCGCCGTTGTGCCAGGAAAAAACGAAATTCGGTTCGGTATGACAGCAGTTAAGGGCGTCGGCCAGAACGCGGTCGAGGAAATTATACGCGCGCGTGATGAAGCTGGTGTATTTGCGACGATTGGTGATTTCGCCAAACGTGTCAGTACCAGCAAATTCAACCGCCGCGCCTGGGAGTCCCTGATAAAAGCTGGTGCATTTGATGATTATGCCAGTCGATCTGACCTGCTGTTCAACCTGGATACAGTTACCAGCTACGCCTCAAAGGTGCAGCGGGACGCGCTCAGTAACCAGGCAGATTTGTTTGGCGGGCTTGGTGACACGGTGTCGGTGCCGGATATTACGCTGGAGGTGTCACCAACCCAGCATCACGAGCGAGAACTGCTGGTATGGGAGCGAGAGCTGCTGGGGCTTTATTTGAGTGCGCACCCCCTTGATAAATATGACGATTATTTTGCCGAGCAAACCGTGCCGTTTGCATCGATCACGGCCGATCACCACAACAAAAAAGTTACGGTGGGCGGTATTATCCAGTCCGTTCGCACGATCATAACGAAAAATGGTAGCAAGATGGCATTTGTCGCTCTCGAAGACAAGTCAACAAGTAGTGAAATCGTGGTGTTCCCGCGTGTGCTTGAAGAACTTGATGCCGAGCTGTTGCAAGATGTTGTCATTAAAGTCGACGGCAAGGTCAACATGACCGATCGCGATGGAAATATCACCAGTGAAGTAAAAGTGGTTGCTGACACGATTTCTATTGTGACGAATGAAGAACTTGATGCCTATCAAAAAACAGGCAAAAAAATGGCAGCCCCTCGCAAAAAACAGTCCAAGGCTCTCGCTACCACTCAAGCATCATCGCCGCCTGTCACCTACACTCCGGCAGAGGACATTACTCCCAAAATCTATGTTCATGTAAAAGCTCCTGATGATCACGCCAGTTTGCTTAAGCTTAAAAAAACGCTCAATGATTTTTCGGGTGATAGCGAGATCATTCTTGTCCTTGGCGAACCGAAAGAATCGGCCATTCGGTTGCCGTTTCGGACGGTTGCCTCAGATAAACTGCAGGCTGCAGTCGAGAGTATTTACGGAATCGGTAGTATAAAGTTTGTATGATGACGAGGGCGTTATTTTTTACTGCAAACGAGCTGCAGTTGTGCCGAGTATCAATAGCAGTGCTGTTGCGAGAATCATAGCGTCCAGTGTCGGATGTGCCAGCACAAAGCCTTCGCCTGTGGCGTATGCGTGACGAATAAGCGAGCGATGAGTGACCGCATAGCCAGCAGCTGCAACAAACGTGAGTACAAGGCTGGCAACTGCAACCGGCGGCAGTGTACCGGCGCGTAACGATTCGAATACCGTTACGTTTTTTGCCGCAGCGGTCGCAACCGGAGCAGGTGCCGCTTCAGGCGATACTGGCGTTTCTTTTGGCGGGTTATCTTGAGAGATGTCGCCGCCAGAACTACCTTCGACTGATGTTACTGTTGAGGGAGTGGGTGATGTCGGCGCGGGTGATGAAGGTTGTGCGGGGGGTGCAGCTTGGGGTGTCGGCGGTGTCGGGGCAGGCGTAGGGGCTGGCGTCGGTGTCGGTGCTGGGGCTGGTGTGGTATCTGGTGTGACCTGACTCCCGTAGTGTGCGACGACGATGGTATTTTCACCCCCCTGATAGTTTGGCGAATTAACAATACCAAAGCCGACATCAGCATAGGCGCCAAGGATATTTGCCCTATGCCCTGCACTATTCATCCAACCCTGGTTGACGGCGGCACTGGTGTCGAAACCATATGCTAAATTTTCTCCGGCTGCGGAGTAATTATACCCAGCAGCTTCAAAAAAATACCACGGCTGTGTCCCGTCGGGTGCGACATGTGCCCAGTAGTTATTGTCAGCCATGTGCTGCGCTTTGGCTTGAGCTGAACTATTCAGGAGGCCATTTAGCGCAAGCGAACCAAGGCCATTCGCCGCGCGTGATGCATTGGCCGCACTGAGTAAGTCGCCGCGGCTAATTGAACTTGCATAGGCCAGAACTTGTGGTTTTGTTAAACCGGGTAGGCCGTGCGCATTGACCTTGACGACTGATACTGCCATGAGTACTACGCCAAATAACAGTATACGCAGCGCGTGAAAATGGTACATTTTTGACATTTGACGTGTCTGTTTCATATGGTATACATAAGAAGTATACTACCTAATCCGAAGTTGGTATAGTGCAATTCCTGTTGCGACACTGACATTGAATGACTCTTTATGACCGTACATTGGGATCTCGAGCATCGTATCACACTGGGCGAGGATATCCTCGGTGATTCCGTAGCGTTCCTCGCCGATAATAAGGGCAATATTCTGTGTGGCATGAAACGATGGCAATGGAATTGAGCTGGCAGACTGCTCAAGAGCAACAATATGATAGCCGGCTTGTCGCGCCTGTTTGATTTGAATATCTGCATCATACCGGAATGGTACGGCTGTTTCTGCTCCGAGTGCTGTTTTATGGATATGATCAGTGAGCGTACGACGAATATGCGGTAAACGCGAATCAGATGAAACCACCAGAGGTGAAAGTGCCATATCGGGGTAAGGCGTGTAGCCGGAGCACCACAACTCTGCAACACCCAGCCCTTCGCACGTCCGGAAAATCGACCCAATATTGTGGGCGGACCGGATGTTATGGGCTAGGACAATAATCGAAATCATAGTAGAAATAGTGTAACAGCTTATGATGCTCATGTTTTTTTGATACAATACCTAGTAACGATGAATGAAGATGAACAGCAGTCGCGGTTTCGTGATCAAGATGAACAAAGTACGCAACAACGTGCTGCAATTTTAGGAACAAAATACTATGATACGCGTGGACGAGTCGCCGATGCTGAGCTTGCAATCAACATAGTGCCGATCCACGAAATGTATGCTTATAAATTTGTGCCGCTTCGTCGGGGTAACGAGCACCAGTCGGCTGTCTTTGGTATTACCACCAGCACGCCGCAATCAACAGTGAAGCGTATTCAGGAAGATTTCTCGGGCAAGTCGATTGTGGTTGAATTTGTGTTGATAAGCTTGTCTGGCTTTCGTGAATACATGGGGCGGTTTGACCCTCCGAAGCAAATAGTATATGAAGATGTTCAGATCGCCAAGGAAGGCGACAGCTCGACCGTATCACAGGTGTCAAAAACGCTCGAGTCAGTGCGAACGGACGACCTTCTCAACTATTTGATTGAACAGGCTGACAATCTCGGGTCGAGTGACATCCACATGGAGAGTCAGCGAGAATCCGTTCGCATACGTTTTCGAGTGGACGGCACATTGCATCGTGTGGCTGAAATTTCTCATGACAAATACCGCGTACTACAGGCCGCGATTGCATCGAGAGCGAATATTTCGACGGCCAACCAGAATGCCCAGAGCGGACATATCCAGTATGTACCAAAAGACGAGCCTGAGCGGTTACTCAACATGCGCATTGAGACAATTCCGACTAACTATGGTCTTGATATTGTGATCCGTATGTTCAATTTCGACCAAGAGCTACTTAATCTTGATCGGCTCGGACTTGATAGTGGCCGACGTCGAGCGCTCGATGCCATCATTCGCCATCCGCACGGCATGGTAATGGTAGTCGGACCAACCGGTTCGGGTAAAAGCACGACGCTGTATAGTATTCTAAGTGCGCTGAACACTCCCGATCGGAAGGTTTTGACGCTTGAGGATCCGATTGAAATGTCAATTGAAGGTATCAGCCAGATTCCTGTTGATACGACGAGCGGTGACAGTTTTGCGGAAAAACTCCGTGCAGTTTTGCGGCTTGATCCGGACGTTGTGATGGTCGGTGAGATACGCGATGTCGATACAGCTAAGACGGCCATTCAGGCATCGATCACCGGACATTTGGTGCTGAGCACATTCCACGCCTCAAATGCAGCAGCGGCATTTGCACGGATGATTGATATGATCGGTCAGAATCCGATTTTTGCGAATGCGATCCGGATGGTGATATCACAGCGGCTCGTGCGGCGGCTTGATGATGAGACAAAACAGCCATACCAGCCTGACGAAACAACAAAACAGTGGATCCGCGACACGCTTGGCCAGCTCCCTGATGGGGTCGACGTGCCTGATATTAAAACAGTGACATTGTATAAGCCTGGTGCATCGCCATCATCGCCGTTTGGCTATAAAGGCCGGGTGATGATCATGGAGCAGCTGCCAGTAAGCGAGAGCATACAGCGATTTATCCGCGGTGATGTTAAAGATATCGACGTAACAATGGTCCAGAATGCAGCCCAGAAAGAGGGGATGCTCACCATGATGCAAGATGGTCTTCTGAAAGTGCTTCGCGGCGAAACAACGCTTGAGGAAATTAACCGTGTACTGTAATTGGTCGTTTCCCGATTACGCGGCCACGTACCACCCGCAGTGCAGATGAGCCCAGTACTTTGATCGCGCGAGGATGAAGTACTTTAGGTGAAAGTTCTCGGCTGACTTGATACGCGTCTTGTAGCAATTTGGCCTTATCCCGCCAGGTGAGACGAAGTGCAATTTCGCCGTTCATATAATCTTTTCCGGAATCAACCAGGCTATCAAACAGAATACCTACCTCTGCAATTATGCCAAAATTTCGTGCGAATTCGGCATACGCAGCGTCAGCTTGCATGGACTCACTACAGCTTGACAGGAGCAGCTGCGCGTACTCAAACCCCTCTTGTTTTCGTAGCTTAATGTACTCGTCAGGCGAAAGCGTTTGTCGAATCGTTTGGTTTAGAGTGAATATTGTTCGGGCAATCTCATACATGCGTTCATATGAGGACCTGTCTTCGCCGGGTGCGAGGCTAGGAAAATCATCGCGTAAAAACTGCTCATCGAGGAAGGTGCTACATAAAGCCGCTATCGCATCATCTGTGATAGCAAACTTTCCGTCGTCAATCTTATCCTCGATAACTCGTGTCAGGCCTATAATATCGAGCCATCGTTCCATCGTTTCGTCATCAAAGGTAATGCCGAATAGTTTAGACGCGACATCAATGTAGTGATTCATAACGTTGCTGGGATGAATATGGTCGACTGCAGACTCCATGGAGAGAAATATACCGCAAAGCACCCATGATTGCGAGCATAAGGAGTGTGGCTACGTGATGACGCGGGCAATCGCGGGTACGAGCCGCTCATCAAAAACTGATGGAATGATGCTATCTGCAGTTGGAGTGTCAACAAGCGATGCAATGGTACGAGCGGCAGCAATTTTATGCTCGTCCGTGATTTTTTTCACCCCATTATCAAGTGCACCCCTAAAAATACCAGGGAAGGCGAGCGCATTATTCACCTGGTTTGGAAAATCACTTCGCCCAGTTGCAACGACAGCCGCTCCAGCTGACTTCGCTACCTCAGGCATAATTTCCGGCGTGGGATTGCTCAGTGCAAAAATAATTGGTCGATCCGCCATTGTTGACACCATATCAGGGGTCAGCAGACCCGGCTTGCTTACGCCAATAAATATATCAGCCTCCTCTACAGCGTGCTCCAAGGACTGTCCTTGGAAATCAGATACATATGGCAAAAGTAGTGTTTTCTCGGCATTGAGATCGGTTCGCGATGAATTGATCACTCCCTTGCTGTCGACGGCGACGATGCTGCCGATGCCGTAGCGATGAAGCAACTTCATAATGGCAGTACCAGCTGCACCAGCGCCGATTATTACCGCCCGGCAGTTCTCAAGTGTTTTACCGGTTACTTTCATAGCGTTGATGAGTCCGGCTAGCACCACGATGGCCGTGCCGTGTTGATCGTCATGCATGACGGGGATAGTGAGCTCTTCTTTCATCCTCTCTTCAATTTCAAAACACTGCGGTGCGGCAATATCTTCGAGATTGATTGCCCCAAAACTCGGTGCGATCGCTTTGATTACAGCAACTATTTCGTCAGGATCATGGACATCAAGCGTAATCGGTACGGCATCAATACCGGCAAAATGTTTGAAAAGCAGAGCTTTACCCTCCATGACCGGCATGGAACCGCGCGGCCCAATATTGCCTAGGCCCAAGACAGCTGAGCCGTCTGAGATTACTGCCACAAGGTTGTTAGTCCAGGTATAGGTCGAAAGAAGTGACTCATCATCGGCGATGGCACGACATACGGCTGCCACGCCAGGAGTGTAATAGGCGCTCAGCTTGGGTTTATCTAGTTCTGACGTATCCCTGAGGGATGTGGTTATCTTACCTTTGTATTGTTTGTGAAGCTTGAGGGCTAATTTGTCGTAATTCATGGTAGTTAGTATATCAGATAGGACTACTCGGCAGGGTCTTTTCATCCCTGTAAAACTGTGCTATAGTGTGTAACTGACTATTGATATAAATCTAAGGCGAGAACAAATGTTTGCATTAATTCAGAAGGTGAACAACCAGCAAAAGAAAAATAAGGTCGTAGATGTGCGATCGGGTGATACCGTTCGGGTTCATCAGCGGATCAAAGAAGGTAACAAAGAACGTACACAGGTGTTTGAGGGTACCGTCATTCGAACAGACCGCAAAGATAGCCTGACGAGCCGGATAACGGTGCGCAAAATCGCCAGCGGTGTTGGTGTCGAGAAAAGCTTTTTAATTCACAGCCCGCTTGTGTTGAAGATCGAAGTCACTAAGCGAAGCAAAGTCCGTCGTAACTACCTAACCTACCTTCGTGAACGAACAGGTAAAGGTACACGCCTGAGTGGTATCAACTTCGATCGTGAAAAGGTGAATGACGTTCGTGACCGCGAGGCTGAGGCGCTTGAAGCTAAAATGAAAGAAGAAGCCGCGAAAGCTGCTGAGAAAAAAGCTGCCGCCGAGGCTGCCGAGCAAGCCGAGCTTGAGAAAAAACAAGCTGAAGTCGAAGCCGCCCACCAGAAAAATCAGTAGATAATAAGATGTTAGAATAGGTCTACCCCGCTAGATAGCGGGGTAGTTGTTTGCTTGAATAATCTCGACAGGTTGAAATATGTGAGTCAAGTCCCGATACTGATCATCGTTGTCTGTATCGGTCTGTTTGAACATTCTACATCATGAAGTTGCTACCTTTCGTCGATACTCTCTCGTGCTTTTTGTTTGGGATGATGAAGGTCTCAACGCTACGCAAAACGATGTAGACTGCCGCAACAATTGCAGAGACAATCATGATCATCACGAACGTGCACATGTAATTCCAATCTGTCGAGGTGCTCGTTTCGCAGCACCGATGGGTGGTCCAATACGAAACAGTACCGTTACATCACAGACTACGTTTGATTACAAACTGTGGTCTGGCTATAATCAAATTATGTCATTCCTATACGACGGGCCTATTTCCGGCTCGATATGCAAGAATCGAGTAAATATCTTCTGATGGTACTGGGTATTGACGAAGTTGGGAGAGGGGCGTGGGCGGGGCCGTTGGTGGTTGCTGCAGTAGGACTGGCCGGTGAGGAGATCGACGGTCTTACTGACAGTAAGATGTTGAGCAAGAAAAAACGAGGAATACTCTCGCTCAAGATTAAGCAGACCGCTCCGATTATCGGCATCGGCTGGGTAAGCGCTAGGGATATCGATGTCATTGGGCTGAGCGAGGCGTTGAAGCTGGCTGCCCGACGGGCGGTCGGACAATGCGATGTGGCGCAGATTGATCAGATTATTATCGATGGTACGATCAATTTGCTCCAAGGTACTTCCTTGGAGCAAAAGGCGGTGATGCTGAAAAAAGCTGACCTACTAGTGCCAAGTGTCAGTGCCGCTTCGATTATCGCAAAAGTCGCGCGTGACCAATACATGACATTGTGTGACAGGGTGTTTAGTGGCTATGGATTTGCTGGTCATGTCGGCTATGGTGCGGCACGGCATCGTTTGGCGATTGACGAACTTGGGGTCACTCCGCTTCACCGCATGTGCTTTGAGCCAATGCGCAGCCTGGACGGGATACCTGTGAAATTGCCTAAGGAATTAGATGGACACACTACCAGGACTACGACGCACATCGGTCAGTCTGCCGAAGACGCGGCTGGGGCGTATTTGGAGCAGTGCGGATACAAAATTATTGACCGCAACTGGAAAACTAAATGGTGTGAAATTGATATTATTGCAACAAAAGAAGACGTTGTGTATTTTGTTGAGGTGAAGTTTCGAATGCGTGACGATCAGGGTGGTGGGCTAGCGGCGATCACTCCTCGGAAACTAAGCCAGATGCGATTTGCGGCCAAGCTCTGGCTGCAAAAACATGGCGACTATGATGCTCGGCTGAGTGCAGTTGAGCTGTCGGGCACTGATTGTGTCGTGAGTGCCTTTATCGAGACGATCGTATAGGGATGAGCCTGAGAGTCATCATTACCATATTCGAGCACGGGCGTTTTTTGCGATGTAGAGTTTGTCGGTCGGCTGTACGTTATAGGAGCGATAAAACGCTTCAGTATGTCCGACGACACAGTTGACCCGAAAAGGTGAGGGCGGATGAGGATCGATTTTTGCAAGCTCAATCAACCGCTCCCGCGTGGCATGGCCGCACTCGCAGCGAGCAAAATTTTCAAACAAGTCTTTTACTTCGGATGGGAAATCTTGATCTGTTGATTTCATCTGGAGTGCCTCGATGGCAAGTTCCAGGCCACCAATATCAGCGATGGCTTCGCCGAGGATTAATTTGCCTTGAAGATGAACCCCAGGTACGGTCTCAAAAGCATCGGCTTGTTGAACAATATTACTTGCGAGACGGTCAAATTCCTTGCGTTCATGTATCGTTTGCCAACGGCTGGTATTGCCATATTCGTCAAAATCGGCGCCCTGGTCGTCAAAGCCATGTGTGAACTCATGGCCGATGACAGCGCCAATTCCGCCGCAATTGGCCGCGTACGAAGCATTCGGGTCGAAAAACGGTGGTTGCAAAATTGCAGCAGGAAATACGATCTCCAAACGATTCGGATGATGATAGGCGTTAACCGTATGAGCATTCATTTCCCATTGCTCAGGCTGGGGCGGCCGGCCGACTTTAGCGAGCTCAAGGTCCGTCCAGAACTGCCTGGCGCGGATAATGGTATCGAGGAGATTTTTGTCATTAAATTGTAAGCCGCTCAGGTTTTTCCACGTATTTGGGTAGCCGATCAATACGGCCATGGCATCAAGTTTGCGGTGTGCGCGCTCCTTCGTGGGCGCGCTCATCCAGGTGAGGCGGTCCAACCGAGCATGATATGCTTCACGTATATTCTCGACGATGCTCAACACGGTTTGTTTGGATGACTCCGGAAAATACCGGCTCGCGTACTCGCGTCCAAGAGCTTCGCCGATAATCAGCCCGTCAGCCTGCATCACAGCTCGCTTCCAGGTGGGTTTCATTTCATGAACACCACTAATAGATGTGCCAAAAAAACGAAAGGCAATGTCGGCAGACATTTGATCGATCCACCCCATACATAGCATCAATGTGCGCCACGTAAGATAGGTGCGGATATCATCGAGCGGCGTGTTGTTTAGAAGTTTCATAACGGCACGGAGATAGGGCGGCTGGCTGATAACAATGTTGTCGTTCGGTGTTTGCCAGCCCAGACCATTAAAATATTCGGCCCAGTCAAAGCCAAAGTTCCGATTGAGTTGTGCAAGGGTGTATCGATTGTAGTTTTTTTCAATATCGCGCAATTTTACATTCGTCCAGGCGGCTCGCGCCAGCTGAGACTCGATGGCATATATGGTGTCAAAATCGTCTGGTACGAGATGGCCTAAGTGATCTTTTGCCTTGGCGTGAAAGGCGTGGTAGTCCTCGCGGATTTGCTTCATGTGTGTCGAACGATCCAGATAGTAGTCGCGGTTTGGCATGGTGAGGCCGCTTTGATGTAGCCGCAACACCATCAGCTGACTGTTCTTGTCATCATGATCGACGTATGGAGACCAAAATGCGGTTGCATCGTAGCGGTGCATAACCCCGAGGTGATGAGCCAGTTGGGCAGGTGTAGTGATGGCGTCGATGTCTTTGTATATCCGTTTAATAAATCGTTTGTGAGTAGCGGCAAGCGAATCAAATACAAAGGCGCTGCTGAAAAATGAGTGTATCAGCTTTTGATCGTGTGTCAGTGACTCGGGTGTCGCAGCCAGTAGTTCGTTGACAATTGTTTGAATTGCCAATGCCGACTGGTCGCGTAACTCGTAAAATGTTCCCCAGCTGCTCTCTGAGGCTGGAATTGGGTTGGCGGTAAGCCAGGCGGCGTTCACATGCCTGAAAAAGTCATCTTGCGGACGAATGGTAGTGGTAAGAGGGTAGATCATGAGCCTATGGTATCATGCTCGCCGCGTGCGATAAACCGCTTGATATCATTGCCGCTACGCGCCAGCCAATCGACCTTGGCAGTGATTTCGTCGCGGCCGATGTCAATATTGCGTTGAGAGGCGGTGCCATCAACTGATGCAACAAATTCATTGTAGCGCGCTTGCCAGTCGCTCGTCGCCATTTCCCGTGCGCTCATTGTGATAAATCTATCAAGCGTCGAGTCATTATGATATATGCCTGACATCCAATCCCAATGCTCGATCAGCCAGTGCCACGTCATGTTTCTGGCTTTAGGGTTACGCATCATACTACCAAACCACCAGGGCAGGTCCTGTGGTTTGACGACATCAGGTTGCGTAAACCATGACAAAAATTCGTGCAAGTGCTGGGTGTTATGACTTGTGGCAAGCGCACGAGCGATACGGGAGCGCAAATGCGAATCATGCGTCGAATGATGCTGCGCTATGAGTGAGGCGATATGATCCTCTTTGCCAGTCGCGACCACAGCCTGATATGTCGCGAGCAGCATATCAGGATGAATGGGTTGCGTCGTTACCGAATCGTAGCCATGCGTAAGCCTATGCTGTAACGATTTATCATCTGCGGTAACGCGCAGCTCACTGATCATACTGCGCACTTTGCTGTCATGGAGCGTATCGTTGCCAGGAGCCTGTGCTTCGTAGCGCACCAGTGCAGAACTGGTCAAACGTAGCACAAATGAATTGAACGGCTCGCGCCCGTCATTTTCGCCTGCCATAACTCGCAGCGAATCCACGATTGAGGTAATAATATTCCAAACTCCGCTGCTGGTGTCCTCACGATAGTCTGATAACAGCTCAAACAACCGCGCACTGTCGTAGGTTCCGGCTTGCGTCAGCAAATACGTTTCGTATAGG
>CAZHGM010000012.1:0-25289 GCA_964532145.1 uncultured Candidatus Saccharibacteria bacterium
AACCCCCGAATGCTGGGACCAGAACCCAGTGCCTTACCACTTGGCGACTCCCCAATATGGATTGAATTGTACGCGGTTTGAGATTCCGCCAGGTAGTAGGGTTCTGGTCCCTGGGACCTTTTTTTCTGACTCGCTGTCGCTCAGACAGCCTGTGCCTTACCACTTGGCGACTCCCCAATGATTGAGATACAATGCTAACCGCAATACGATGCGGGCTGGGATACCGCTAACTCCATGATTATACCGAAAAAAGTGAGAAAATTATACTAATTTTCCTTGATTTACTCAATCGTGCTAAGCCCCGGGTAACAAAGGTTTGTTTCTCGCCCCGTCGATAATCATATCCCAGCGCCCAAATAGCATAATACGATCCCAGCAACCAAAGAAGATTCAGTAAAAGAAGTAGCCAGTTGCTCGGTAAGTTTACAAACTCTCCTAATTGTGCCGTGGAGACACCTGTACCGTATGTCCAAATCGCGATGAGCAACCAAACGAGCGGTACAACCACAACAAACAGACCACTCATATACTGAGCAAGTATACTTAGCCTCATACGGAGCAGAAACGGCAACGCAAACACTTCCATGCAAACAATCCCACTCACTAGCCATAGAGCGCCGGTGTTACCGACAACCCGTGTCATTTCAGGAACAAATGTATCGATCCGAAAAAGATGAATGAGGGCAAAACAGATCATAATACCAGCTCCTATCCAACCAAGGACAGTTCCGCGTTTATCACGGAGCTTTGGCGCGGGCTGAGCTATAGGGAATGTCACTATCATACGTCCTAGTATATCGCTTTTGTTAATCCAGCCCAAGTCCCTGCTGTCAGTACTGTGACCGGAGTTATCACCGAGCAGCCAATACGTATCAGCTTGTTTTTTTGCAACGCGTTTAATGATTTCTCTGCCGGCTGTCTGCGCGACGACAATCTCACCCGTAGCGCAGCGCACGCCGCTAACGCACACAATCAGCTGGCCGCTATGCAGCCGCGGCTCCATACTGTGCCCGCTGACGCGTCGCACAAATATCATGACTTGCTTTTGGCAAATATATCGGCAATCTCGCTAACTTGCGCAATTAGCTTATCGCACTCCTCGACGCTCAGATGTTGTTTCACCGCACTGGCTTGCTTAAATGCTTGCCATATCTTGTCATGAAGTTCAGGAAAAGTCTTGAGATGTTCAGGCTTAAAATAATCCCCCCACAAAATTGCCAGCTCTCGTTTGACTCGTTCAGCGTGTTTTTCTTTGGTCATCACCATGCGAATAAGGTTATTGTCATTGTCCGGTGTCGATTCCTCACCGATTTCCAAGGCTTTTTTGACCATTACTTTACATGTGTGTGCCGCATGAGTCATCGTATCTGTTTCATACACCCCGCATGGCACATCACAATGCGCATACACTGTTCCAAATAGTTTCATAACCCTCCTTCGTTATACTTATATTATACCGCAGCTATAGAGAACGTTGTATTTTTATATAAAATCTCTTGTGCTTATAGTGGCGCAGGTGTACAGTACTAACTAAGCGAATTCAAAAACAAAAACACCAAAAATCTTGAATCGCTTTTATCCACCACAACACTAAAGCCCACGTTCTATGTGGGCTTTAACGGTTTCATTCGGATAAATCCGCTCAAAACGGCTGCTCTTTCCTAAAGCACAGCGCGGCACGAACATTTTCTTTACTTCTTACGATTTAGACTTCGACGAGTTGGCTTTGCGCCACTTAGCGATCTCACCATGGTTACCACTGAGAAGTACCTTTGGCACTGACATGCCTTGGAATTCTTCAGGACGAGTATACTGGGGATACTCAAGCGTCGAACCGTCAGAAAAACTTTCGATCTCAGCGCTGTTTTCACCACCAAGCACCCCAGGTATCAACCGCACAATACTGTCGATGATTGTCATTGCTGGCAGTTCTCCACCCGTTAATACATAGTCACCAACGCTTATCTCCTGGTCGACCAGCTTCAAAATTCGCTCATCATAGCCTTCGTACCGTCCGCAAATGAAGATGTAACCCTCAGAGGTCGTGGCATAATCCCGGGCGGATTGTTGCGTCCAGCGCCCTCCGCGGGGTGTCATGAGCAGCACTTTGGCTGTCGGATCATTATCTTTTGCAGCCATCACGGCGTTCCATAGCGGCTCGATCATGAGCAGCATACCATCGCCGCCGCCATATGGCGTATCGTCGACACTTTTACGCGGACCCAGCCCGAAATCACGAAGATTAATACAACTCAGCTCAACTATGCCGTCCTTTTGCGCCTTCCACATCATGGAATTTTCAAATACCCCAGTAAACATCTCTGGGAAGAGCGTGATAACTTGGAATTTTCTCATCTGTTATATTCTGTCATGTATTGACTTTTTTGGCAATTAGTGATATATAAAGATAGCTTTTCTTGCACCCGCAGAAAAGAAACTTCACTAAAGGGGTACTGATGCCCATCGTTTGGAAGCAAGTTACACTACGACCAGTGGTTCTGTTAGACACGGAGGCCGAACACCCTACACGCCTGGCTGACAGGTTGTACCAAAGGCACTGCGCGAATCTGAACCGCGCCTTCGGCAAAACGACCGCATGGAGGGGCGATTTGGAGACCATCTCCCTCATCGTCAACGGTGAGAAGCGGACGCTTCATGTGGGAGTACTTACGGTTGAAGCAGACAGCTACCGTTGCACGCTGACTGCCCTCGTACACCTGATGTTCGCAACGGACGTCGATCTCGAGAGGAGCATCATCGACCCCATGGACACGATTCCACCCGGTGAGAGCTGGATGGCAGAGATCTTCATCTACAAGATCCCGGACGAAACCAACGTATTCGTCCAGGTTGTCCAGCGATAGCCCGCAGTCAAACGCCCGCAGTCGAGTATCGGCTCCTGCGCGCCCGACTGCGGGCGTTTGACTTTTCATAGATATTTACTCACCAACCTAAAATCCCTGCATCAACGCAGGGATTTTAGGCACAAATAGGGCTCTCAAACCGTATGTAGGGTTTGCTCGCATAGAGCATTTTTGTTTTTATCTCGCAGTTCTTTATCGAACTTATGGTCAATTATATATCAAGATCATCGAGATCTGCAAGCTCAGCGCGCGTTTTCTTAGCGAGGTCTGACTCTTTTTCCACAGGCTCATCTGCTGAGTTATCCCCAGCTGCTGATGTGTCGTTCCAGCCCGAACTGCTTGCGCTGTCATCATTTGAGCTGTCGTCGCTCGTAGCTGTATCAGCTGGCTTCTGTCGCGGCTGGTCACGTTCGCCCTCAGGACGATCGACATCAACAATTTTGAGGTTGTAGCGAGCGTCATTTTTAGTACCGAGCGCACGTAGCAATGACCGCAAGCTCTGAGCTGTCGCACCGCGTTTGCCGATAACGCGTCCTAAATCTTCCGGGTGTACTGTCAGCGTCAGTAGAACGCCTTTTTCGTCGACCAGACGATCCACGACGACATCGTCAGGGTGCCCCACGAGTGATTTTACGATATATTCGACGAATTGTTGGTCTATTGATGCAGTCATATTCCTCCTTTGGCATCTACAGGTAGCATGTCCATTGTAGCATAGGCGCGATCGCAACTTAAAAACCGCCTCGCATATACACGCAGGCGGTCGTTAAGTAAGTAAACGCTACGCTTACGCTTCGGCCGCTTCTTCGCCAGATGCTTCAGTTTCAGTTGCAGCTGAAGATGCTTCGTCAGTTGATGCTTTTTCGGCTGCGAGAGCTTCTTCTTTTGGCTGGTTCTTGCGCAGCTTGTCAGCTTTTTTGATAGCGGCTTTTTTGTCGCCACCATGTTTTACGACCCAGTCGGGCAGTTTCACGTTTTGCTCGCTCAAAATCTTAACAACTCGAGGTGTTGGCTGCGCGCCATTTTTGAGATAAAACTCAACTCGGTCAGTAGTAAGTATAGTCTCTTTGGTGTGAGGGTTATAACTACCGACGTACGCGACAACGCGACCACTTGAGGGATGGCGCTGCGCTTCTTGAACGGCGATACGATACATTGGGTAGCCTTTGCGGCCGGTACGTTGCAAACGAATTGCGAGCATGTAATAAAACTTTCCTTTTTAACGCTTGATACTTTCTTATAAATCAACAGTGATTATACGCTGTTTCACCTCTGGAGTCAACTGAGGCAGTATGCCTACTACTATGCGTCGATCTGAGACTGCTTCTGTTGCTCTTCGTAGAGAGCGAGCGCAGCGCGAGCGGCCTCTTGCTGGGCGATTTGCTTACTTGGGCCGGTACCTGAACCCATCAGTTTATCCCCGACATACACACCAAGGGTAAATTCTTTTTCGTGGTCAGGACCGATTTCCTCGATCACGCGATACTGCGGTGTCATGCCATCGATGCTTTGCGATACTTCCTGCAAATGTGACTTAGGGTCGCGCCACGTACCAGCATCCAGAATACCTTGTAGTTTACTGAGGATATGTTTGCCGATAAATACATCCGCCGCCTCATAGCCTTTCTCAAGATAAATTGCCCCGATTAACGCCTCAAAACAGTTCGCCATAATCTGCGCCCTGGCTCGATCACTGCCGTGCTTTTCACCTCGAGACAGCCGTAGTAGTGGCTCATAGCCGAGTTTGATGCCTGCATCACTAATGCTTTCGGTTCGTACAAGAGAGCTGCGCCAACTCGTCAGGATACCTTCCGGTTCAGAATAGTGGCGGTAGAGATAATCTGTTACGCTCAGCTCCAGCACCGCGTCGCCAAGAAACTCTAGTCGCTCGTTGTGCTCACGAGCTGATTTACGATGCTCATTCATATAGCTGCGATGTGTAAATGCCGTAACCAGCAGATCAATATTATCGAATTCAAAGCCAAGTTTTTCCAGTGAAAATGTTTTGTAGGGAACAATATCAATGTTCTGCATGACGTATCCTTTTCATGGCAAGCAGCATGAGTTTGCCAATATCTTCGTATTCGATGGCATCAAGCGCATCATGAAATTTAAACCACTTGATACCGTTCATCCACTCTTCTTTTTGGATTTTATCAGTGTTTCCAAGCGCCTTGACGAGATAAATCTGTGTCGTCATAAGCACCAGGGTATTCAGGCGACGGTAACGGAAGTGGATCTTGCCAAGCCAGCAAATCGCCTCGGCTTCTTTGATACCAGCTTCCTCGGCAATTTCGCGTAGGGCTGTTTCCTGGGCCGTTTCACCTTCTTCGATATGACCTTTCGGTATAGTCCAGCGATCTTTAGCGTCCTGGATCAGCAAAATCTCCACGTCTTTCGTTTTTTTGTTACGACGAAACACAATCCCGCCAGCGGTTGGCTCGCGGACTACTTCGTCAATTGATGGTTTTTTGCGGTTAAAATATTTTTTAAATTTGTCATTGATTGAATTAAACTTCGGCGTTTGCATCGGCTTGGCCCTCGACCAAAGTCCGGTAGGCAGTACCGAGTACACCATTGACGAACTTTGATGAATTATCGGAACCAAATGCTTTGGCTAACTCAACTGCCTCATTGATCACCACCTTCGGTGGTACATCAGTCGTTTCGGTCAGTTCGTACACGGCCATACGTAAAATTGTACGGTCGACGCGTGCGATCTGATCGATCGGCCATTCTGGCGCAATCGGCTGAATCACCGCGTCAAGTTTAGCGGTAGCTTTCGACACTCCTTTGACAAGAGACTCGACGAATGATTTGTCGTCAAGTGTTTTCTCGTACCGTGCAAGATTGCGATCGAGAATCTCTTTCAGGTCAACATCGGTATCTGCGCAATCAGTGCGGAAATCATACTCATAGAGTGACTGCAATGCAATGATACGGCCAAGATGACGGTTTGATGCCATAGTGCTAATTGGTTCCTTTGATATTAAATTACAAAACTACTTCTTCACATCAGTACCACGGCCAGACTCGCGTCTGGTCGTACGAACTTTGACTGGGCTTTTGGCGTTGACAGCTCGTGCTAATTTCAGCACAAGATGACTACGTCGCAGACCAGTTTTGCGTGGGGAAGTTTGCTTTTTAGGCTTTCCCATTCGATCTACTCCTTTTGAGTGTTAGAAACTTGGGGTTCATTATAACGCATATCCCCTGTTTACTCAAGGGGTATATGGCAAAAATACTTGACTTTTTATTACTTTTATGATAATATAGAATTATTATGAATGAACACCAATTGCCCCCAGCAGCAGAACAAGGACCCCGTGAGCTTTTGCCAGCGCGTCTTCGAAAGCTGGGCTCAGCAATAACGGCTGTTGCGGTTGCGGGCGGCTTATACTTAGGATTTGGCCGTGGCGATGGCACTATCCCTGATCAAGCCCCTGATATTGAGTGTGTCATGACTGTCAAACCAGGTGATACACTATGGGATATTGCCACGGATACATTACCGGGGAATGATAAAAACCCAGTTGATACCCAGAATCGCGTTAATGACATCCGGGTTATCAACCGCCTTCCAAATAACGCCATTACGGTAGGCGAGGAGCTAGGTTTGAGCTCAAGGATGTGTGAAAATCTTGACACCTTACCACAATCTTGGCGAGAATAACTGATGAAACGTAGTAAAAGAAACTCGGTTTACGAGTTTCTTTTACAGTTTATTATCCTATCGCCCGCTATGTCTATAGGCGCCAAGCACACTTAGGCCTAATTTGCGTTAGAAGCATCGAGGTTATATGTTCTTACACCGCTGTCAATCACTCCCATGTACTCATACATTGCAGGGAGGCTGGTAGTCTCTATACCCATAAATCGTTTCGTCTCTTGATCAAAGTAGATATTCTCCGTATAGTCTTTGCCCGCCTCAAAATGAAGTGCTACCACGACTTCTGGTCCCTTCCCAAACGATTGGTTAGTGCGTACCTCCCACTCATTTAGAGACTGAAGTTTTGCAAAGGCATCGCTATTCCTTACAGGGCTACCTGAGAGTAGATCACTTCGATATAATGCCCCACCCCCTGAAGCAGGTTTTTCACCCGAACCATGCCAGCCGTAAGCGTTCGCTATAGCTGATAGGTGTTTATCATATGCACGATAATTTTCATTATCCTGCCACTGAGGAACATCACATACCGGTCGTGTCTGCAGCAGTGCCGGATCAGCGGCTGTTTGATCAAATGCATCATATTTACCATTAAGATATGACGATCGTCCGTTATCAGCGCTCACGTGACGCTCAATAACTTTCAACGTGTCAATGTTGCGGCGAATATACACCGTAACGCCATCCTCGCGCCAATACGTCTCTTCGATCTCAGTGTGAACATCACATGTAGGTGTTTGACCAAGTGTTCTAAATCGTTTTTGGTAGTACCACTGACCGTCTTTCAGTTTCGCCTGCTCCTCCGCGACCGTTTGCGCACTTGCAAATACCTGCTTGGCTGTCAGTGGCTCAATCGCTTTTTCGATCGCAGTTTTATGTGTATTATCCTGACTGACTGTCACAAACGTTGCTGCGACGACAAGCAGTAGCGCAAGTAGTGGTACTGCCAGCAACAAGCTCCAACGGTTTTTTTGTGATTGTCTTTTCATAGTAGCTTCTCCTCTGTGTGCCAACAATCTCGCTCGCAGTATGTCTTGATGAGCATCGGAGCGGCGCACAGACATGTTTGCTAGCTTATCGTCAATGTTCATTGCTCGTACTCCTTTCGTAGCTTTTCAATTGCTCGGTTTAGCCTTGTTCGTGCCGCATTTTCGCCGATGTGTAGTGATGCTGCAATTTCGCTATGGGCAAGCCCGGCAAAATAATACAACTCTACTACATCTCGTAGTTTGCGAGGCAATCGCTCAACTCGCATATGCAACGTTCGTGCGTCATCTTCTCTTTCAATATCTTCGCTTATCATGTTATCTTCAGCGATATCAATCTTGAGCCAGTCTTCAACGAGTTGGTATTTCTTCCCACGACGATAAAATTGATTGATTTCATTCATCGCAATACGAAACACCCATGCATAACACTGCGCGACACCCTGCCAGCGGAAATTTGGCTGCTGCACCATGATGATGTAAAAGCTGTTCGCCGTAATATCCTGTGCCGACTGAACATCAAACACACGTCGATAAATATAGGCATACACACGCTCATATAAAACATCATATAACTCACCAAACCGTGACGGATCAGCAACGATAGCTTGTAGCTCATTTTCACCAATCTGCTGCAATTGTTGTGGCATAAATTATTGTTATTTCTTTCGTTTTGTAAAGCTCTTTACACCGCTATAATGCACTGACTTGGCAAAATGTTACATGTTTTAGATAACAATATTTACAATGCGGCCTGGTACGACAATGATCTTCTTTGGCACTTTACCGTCAAGGAATGTCTGTATACGTTCACTATCAAGTGCTGCTCGCTCAATATCTTGTTTTGTCGCATCCTGTTGCACCTGTATCTCCGCGCGGACTTTGCCATTAACTTGTACGGCCAGCGTCATACGATCAGACACTAGATATTGTTCATCCCATTCAGGCCAGCTGTCGTGCTGAATACTTGTGTCATGTCCAAGTTGTCGCCACAACTCGTCGGCAACATGCGGCGCAAACGGTGCCATCAATGCCGCGATGCTCTCTAGCGCAAATTGCCACGACTCGTGATCAGCAAAGCCATTTGTTTTAAGCTGATACAGTTCATTAACGCATTTCATCATAGCTGCAATCGCTGTATTATACTTTTGCGCCTCTAGATCTTCCGTGACTTTCTTTATGGTCACATGTATAGTCCGTAGCAACTCCGTGTTTTTCTCTTGGCTCTTGGCCCTTGGCCCTTGGCCCTGCAAGAATTCAAGAAATTCTTGCACTAAATTCCAAACGCGTGAGATAAACCGATGCGTTGCCGGTACACCTTGCGGATCCCACCGCGAATCCAGCTCAAGCGGTGCCGCAAACATCAGATAGGTACGCAGCGCATCCGCGCCATAACCGCTATTTATAATCTCAAGCGGGTCGACGCCGTTGCCTTTGCTCTTACTAAATGCGCTACCATCACTCGCTTTTACCTTGCCATTAAAGAGGAACTTTTTAAATGGCTCAGGGTCATCAAGCATCCCTAGTCGGTGGAAGAAATGTGCAATAAACCGCACATACAGCAAGTGCGCCGTCGCGTGGTCGCCGCCGTTATAAAAATCAACTGGCATCCATTTATTGGCAACGCTAGAATCAAATGGTTTATCAGAATTTTCCGGATCGAGATAACGCAATTCATACCAACTACTACAGATATAGGTATCGAGCGTGTCGGTTTCACGCTGAGCCGGTCCACCACATGTTGGACATGATACATTCAACCACTCTGTCGCCCTGGCAAGTGCACTGCGGCCGTCGCCGCTTGGCGCAAAGTCTTCAAGCTCTGGCAACACCACCGGCAATTGCTCGTCCGGCACCAGCACGATGCCGTCTTTCGGACAATGAATAATCGGAATCGGCGCACCCCAGTACCGCTGGCGGCTCACGCTCCAGTCGCGGAGTTTATATGTCGTTTTTGCACGGCCAACACCCTCTCGTTCGAGGTGCTGAATAATCAGATCGCGCGCTTCAGCCGAACTCACGCCGCTAAACTGGTCAGAATTAATAAGAACACCATCACCGGAGAACATCGTTGGTACATATTTAGTCTTGCGTTCATATGCACTCGCCGCCAGCTCAGCTTCATTGATCGCATGCAGCCAATGTTCAACGCCACCTTTGGTAGCCTCAATGCCCTTACGTAGCGCATCGAGTGGCTGCCAGACAACATCAAAATCTTCATGTAACTCATTTTTCTTATCGCGAGTATCATTCTCGGATAAAATCGCCAAATAATTGTAACCAGTTGCGCGGCGATTACTTTTTTTGTTGTCATTGTAATAATAGGAAAAATGCTGCGGACCGAGCTGAATGAATTTGACTGCTTTATCGTAGCCAGCTTCTTCAGAAAGCTCGCGAGCAGCCACTGATTCATAGGATTCATCTTTTTCACGGCCGCCGCTGACCAGCCATGCTTGATTCGTATTATTGTTATGTAACCCCATAAAATGTTTCGTCTGCGGGTCGTAGCCTATGACCGTTACGTCGCTGACGTCTTTACAGTCTGGCAGTGGAGCCCCGAAGTCCTGAGCCACGACATCCATAATTGGCAAATTAAATTTTCTAGCGAATTCATTATCTCGCTCGTCATGAGCAGGCACAGCCATGATTGCGCCCGTCCCATAGCCGCCGAGCACGTAGTCAGCAACCCAAATTGGGATTTTCGCCCCATTTACTGGGTTTATCGCATAGCTCCCCGTAAACACCCCTGTTTTTTCTTTGCCTTCGCTTTGACGTTCTACTTCGGATTTCTTGAGTGATTGACGAATGTAGTTCTTCACTACGTCAGTCTGATCCTCAGTGGTGAGTGCCTCGACCATATCATGCTCCGGTGCCAACACCAAAAACGTGGCTCCAAAGAGCGTATCAGGACGAGTCGTGAATACGGTGATTTTGGAATTCGGAGCTGGGAGTTCGGAATTCGAATTCGCAATCGCAAATTCAATCTCCGCCCCAACTGAGCGACCGATCCAGTTTTTCTGAGCTGTTTTGACAACATCACTCCAGTCAAGCGCATCAGTTGCCTTGAGTAAGTCATCAGCATAGTCGGTAATTTTGAAAAACCATTGTTTGACTTCTTTTTTGGCAATTTCTGGGTCGTCCGCGCCGTCATGCCGCCAACATTTGCCATCAATCACTTGCTCATTGGCAAGCACTGTCTGGCATTTGGTGCACCACCATTGTTGACGGGCATCCTGGTACGCCAGACCTTGGCGGTACATTTCAGCAAATATCCACTGTGTCCATTTATAGTAGGCGGGTAAATGCGTGCTGATTTCTTTGCTCCAGTCATTACTCCAGCCCATCGCTTTATACTGCGTGTGATAGCTCGGAATGATCTTAGCCATGGAATCCTGCGGACTAACACCCGCCTTGATCGCATAGTTTTCGGCTGGCAGGCCAAACGCGTCCCAGCCAACTGGATGGTAACTCTCATAGCCCTGTTGCCGTTTGTACCGCGCCATCACGTCGCTAATCGTATAGTTCATGGCATGACCGATATGAATCCCGGCTCCGCTCGGGTAGTTAAACATGCTCATACCGATGTATTTTGGTTTATCCGACTGCAAATCTGCTTTGTAAACCTCTGTCTCATCCCAGATTTTTTGCCATTTTGGTTCAAGCGTTGATGGATCGTAGCGTTTCATATCTGACATTATAACAGATGAAAAGAGGAGCCATAGTTGCCCCTCTTTTCAAGAATCTATTTGGCTTATAAACCGCGGATCACTGACGTGCCGAGTACTGTTGTTTCATCACCGGCTGAAGAGGTCTGGAATTGTTGCTGAACTGATTCAATTTCTTTTTGTAGGTCCTTGAACTGAGTATCAGCTTTCGGAGTTTCAACCGCCTGAGTGTCGCTAAACGTCAAGACGCCCTCGATCATGACTTTGGTTCCGTCTTGGTCCTGGGTGACCGCAAATTTCGTCGGCAGATGCGTCCATTTGTCTACCCATAGCTCGATTTTTGGATCAGCTGTTGTCGTAACAGCGCTGTCGCTTGTCGAAAAGGCTTCGTCCGCCTGTGTTTGATCGGTATAGCAGGATTTGAAGTCCTTGAACCATTGCGTTTCTTTGATCGCCTTTTGGTAAGACTCGGATTTGGATTTGTCAACCGCAAGCACGTAATGGTGGCTGTCATGGCCATTTATGGTTTCGCTCGCTAGCGTCTCTTTGATAGACATGAACTTGTTCTTGCTATAGAGATCTGAGAACTCCTTCTGGTATGACGGCTTTTCGAAAATACCCCCGACCTTGTCCATGGCACAAGTCGTATCTACACCGCTATCTTTGGCTTGCTCCTTTAGCTCTGCCGCTGTGACTTCTACCCACTTGCCATCGATTTTGTCGATCAAACTACCGTAATACTGCTCAAATGTACTGGCGTTCTCGCCAGCAAATGAGGTCATGGTTTTGCGCACATCATTTAGTTTAAAGTAAACATTGTTGCTCGTGTCAGTAGCGAGGCCACCGGTCATATTGAATTTCATCATGCCTGCGTCAGCATTTACTTCAAGAGCGGTATTGGTTGCTTTCCCGTTAAATTTTGAGTCGTAACTAACTTTTACTGCCGTTCCGCTCGACGGGGTTAGCGTCATCGACCCTTTTAGGGTGCCACCCTTGATACTTGTTTGGGCACCAGTCACATCATCAAATGCTTTTTGCGGGCTACTCCACCACAACGCACCAGCTGTAGCACTTGCTGCCAGTGCTGCGACCACCGCTGCCGCAATGATCAATGGTTTTTTCGTTTTTTTAGGAGGCTTAATGGGATCGGTCGGCGCAGGAGCCACCGTCGCGTTATTTAGATCAGCCATCGGGTCAACTGATTGCGGCTCAGAGGCATTTGGGACTGTGCCGTACGACGAAACCGGCGTAGAAGCCGGCGGATCATCATTCGGTACATTTGGCGTGTTTTGTGGCTGGCGAGGATTGTCTGGTGACATACGACTCCTTATGGTTTTGTAAAAGCTATAGTGCTAATGTATCACCTCTTAGACTTCTTCGCTAGTACCATTCATATGGTCGAATGTCGCTTGTTTTCTAGCCATCCATGCAGGACTTTGACGCACCAAAAGGGATTCATCCGAGGAGTCATGCAGCAATACTTTGGTTGATTCTTCGGTAAACACGCCGTTCTGAGAGCCTTTAATCAGCACAACTGCACCTTGTTTCACGATTGAATGAACAAATCCTCCAGCCTGGTACGGATTCGAAAATGAGCGTACCTGACAGCCTTTTTGTTTAGCGGCAGGTGCCAAATACTGCCCTGCATCAGTTCCAACTGTCACCACCCAGTCAAGATAGCGAGGATCGCACGCACGCCCTACGGTTTCGTGAGCTTTTTTGCTCAAAGTACCGAACTCATTCATTGATCCAAGTATTGCAATCCGCTGCTGAGATTCAATCTCGTAGAGTGACGTAAGTGCCGCCAATACGGCAAGTGGCGATGAATTATAGCTATCATCGATTAGGGTGGAGCCTTGTACGCCCCGTAGAACATTCATGCGGCCAGGTACCGCGCGAATTCGAGCCAGACCAATCGTGATTTCCTGCAAACTCAACCCCATTTTTGCCCCAACCGCGCCGGCCGCGGCAGCTGCTTTAATGCTGTGTTCGCCGACAAGCTGCAAATTTACGGATGCGGGATCCCATTCTGGCGCATAAAATGTCCCCATCACCCCACCCTGCAATACGTTTGCCATGTCTGCGGCAATACGGTACTCCGCTTTGTCACTCGAGCCATAGGTGCTAATTGCCTTTGTCTCGGCAAAAGGAGCAAATTTTGCATCAATATCATCACGGTTTACAATCGTAAGCGCGGCATACTTCGCGATATAAAGTTCTTCTCGTGCCACCGCTTCAAGCGTTTTGAAAATCTCCATATGCTCATGGCTGACAGCAGTCACAACCGCAATATCTGGCCGGAGATAACGACAAAACTTCTTTATATCGCCCGGCTGGTCTGTACCAAGTTCTTGTACGACAACATCAGTATCGGTCGGCTGTTTAATGCGGAGTCGCGCAGCTTTAAACACTGTTCGCCATGCGCTAATCGAGTGCACATCATCCGGATACTCTATACCCAAGATAGAGACTGGTGTTGCAATGGGCGTGTTATGGTTTCCCTCATGGGTTCTTACGCGAAGTTTTTCGCCAAGCACCGTGGCGATTGCCAGTTTGGTACTGGTCTTGCCGACACTGCCAACGACGACAACGAGTTTTACCTTGTGTTTTTTGAGATATCGCCTGGCATAATGCTCAAGACGTTTCTGTACGAAATATTTAAACATAACTATTAGTATACGCGAAAAGTGGAAACTGGTGGAGTGTAGCCGATAAAGGAAAGGGCTCGCCCTTTCCAGAAAGTACGCTCGAAATAAATTCGATCATACATTCCCTATCCCCTAAAGGCGGGGCTACTGCTTGCGTACAATAATTTCAATGGTGGAGCATATCGGATTCGAACCGATCACCTCTTCCATGCCATGGAAGCGCTCTAGCCAAATGAGCTAATGCCCCGTGATTTTTGATGAACGATGTTACCGATTATATCAAAAACACCTCTATGGGAGAAGTGTGTTTGACGTGAGCTGGTGCGCGCCCACCCGGGTTTGTGTTCGGGATGTATATGTTTGTTTTCGGACGCGCAAACCCGTGCGCATCAGCTAACGATAAAATTATATCATGCTTATGCTTATGCGCAAATTCAGGCACTTCCATCAAGACACCATCCGGTCGCCACCCCCAACACGTGCCTGCTATATATATTTATACGCATATTTTAGCATGTGCTAAAATATGCGTATAATATCGGTTATGGTAGCTATTTTTATTGATTTATGCTTAAATTTAGGTAGTTTCAGAAGTAGCGTATAGGTTCTCCGATTACGATAGGTCGACTGAAGCAGCAACGTAAGAGGAAAATGTACGTGAAAAAACTTTTTGTAGGAAGTCTTGCTTGGGCCACCACTGATGATGGTCTCCAGGCTCACTTCGCACAATGCGGTACTGTTGCAAGTGCCAAGGTTGTCACAGACCGTGAAACCAACCGCTCACGCGGATTTGGTTTCGTCGAGTATGAAAACGACGCCGAAGGAGACGCAGCAGTTGAAAAGCTCAACAACTCAGAGCTTGACGGCCGCCAAATCACCGTTAGTGAAGCTCGTCCGCGCGAAGACAAACCGCGCCGCGACTTCGGCGGTGGCAACAACCGAAGCTGGTAATTTACCACCTCGGCAAAAACATTCCTACAGACTAGGAATGTTTTTGTTTTTGTGCATTTGGCAGCACGTAGAGTGAGACGATGAGCGCGGTAAAGACTGCGAACCCGCACATAATACTAGGGATACCCGCAATCGTTTGCGGGGAGAGTACATTCACTGTCGTTGTGGGCACTAGAAGCACAAGATATGCGGCCGCCATGCCACATAATGCTTTGTGAATATAACCGTCTGCATTCCGCCGTAGTAGCCACACGATCACGGCCAGGGCAATGAGTTCAAGACCATAGTAGTACAGTGCATACCACATAACCACACTTGGCATCGTGTAGAAAATAACATAGTTTCCTCCGCATACACTACTCGTCACGCCGTGCAAACTGAGCGCGTAAATAGCCATGAATACGGCCATAGCACCATAGGACGCCCAGACAAGCCACCTCATCGATCGTTTGCTGATCACGGCGATGATATGAATCCCAAGCGCAGGAAGAGCGGTAATGGCAACGAAGCCAACACGCGCCCATGCCACGCTGTCAATACCCATGGCTCCCTCACAGACGTTGTATTCGGCAAACTGAAATATCGCGAGTGCAAACATCATCAGCGCGACTAGCTTGACAACCAGAGTCTGACGGTAACGGATCAATACCCATACCATGAGAGCAATTTCGATAAGGAACGTCGCCATCATAACGGGCGGCGAAAAGCAGTAGAATGTGGTTGATTTGGTGTGTTTCATTGCACTATGATATGAGATCACTGGGTGTTATCTTTGCTGATCAAAAACTCCTTGAGGTCAGCAAGTCGACGAATCGTGCCGTACACTTTCTCGTAGTGCTCATCGTCGAGCTCAGCCCTTGTTTTGCCACCATAGCCCTCAGGCATAAATATTGAGTCCCAGCCATAGCCGTTATCACCGCGCGGCGCATCAGCAATTTCACCGTGGATTTCACCTTCGAAATACTGGAATGTCGTACCATCAAAGTACCCGATGCCTGATTTGCCGACAGCCGACCGATCGTCAAAGCCATCGAGTATCCTACACATAATTTCGACACCATTTTCAACAAAAAAACGCACAAACGGACCTGGCAACCCGCCCAGTGCACGAAACTCCAAACTCACATCATCGACAATGACTGGTTTTCGGACGATATCGTATGCCTGCCGGACTTTATGTTCGACAACAGTCCGCAGATGGATTGATTGTATTTCGTCCAACTCGACTTTTTGATGAGCAATTGGGAACCCCAGGTACCGTGCCATATTGTCGGCCTTGTGCTGGTTGCCAGTTATAAATGTGATTTCAGATGTCGTCATTTGCTAAGTACACTATATAGTATTTTGAGTTGCTGTATCAAATCGTCTTCGTCTAACCACGTCTTGTGTTTGTCGGCAATCTCGGGCAGGTAGGTTTTGCCAACGGAACTTTCATGTTGCAAAAGATAAATAGGCTTGCCAAGCTCAATAGCTGCACCGATCTCCATCAACATGCCCTCGCTGCGGCGCTCGGATGTCACTATCGCGAGCACGTGATCATACTGTTTGATGTTTCCAAGCGCCAGTTTCAAAAATTCGCCGTTCATCTGAAATTTATCGCGCTCGGCGTCAAACAATATGCAGTACACCTCATGACCCAACGACGTCAGTAACGCTACGACACGCTCCATCCTCTCCTGCACGAGCCTCGTATCTTCACCGGTCTGGGCGAACGAACAAAAAATTTTCATTATGATAGTTCCTCGAATAATTCGTCATGCATCTTGTTATATGAATCCTCAAAAATCCGTAGGATGACAGGAGGAGCGTCAGCCTGCAAACGAGTATGTATTTTACGAACCGCCTTGGTATACCACGTCTGTTTATATGGCAGTGAACCATCTGGTTTTTGGCACATCAAAATATCATCGTTTTCGTTTTGCACAATCGCGACAATTGGAACTTTCGTTTGCATGTGCCACATCTACTCTTTCTTTGATACTTCTGCATATTCGCGTCTAACTTTCATCCACGTTTTCCCTAGCATATTTCCTCCTTGATGATCTGGACCTGTACCCCACCCCCAAAAATCATCATTATCATTCATCTCAACGATTGTCAGTGAGCCGCTTCTTTCTAGTGCCTCTCGCACTATATGGTGCTGGTCGAATTTTGCACGGATAAGATCTTCCATGACTCGTATTTTTTTGGCATCCCAATCAGGGTCTTTTAGTGATTTTATTTCCTGACGGCGCGTGTAGGCAAAGACTTCCGCGGGTGATGTCATACACCGAATTTTTTCTGCTATATCTGGTGCAGAATGAGCATATTTTAATGACTGAAACGCATGTTCAACCGTCGGATAGTATTTGTTTTGAAATATGATTGAAAATGAAGAAAAGTTGTCGAACATGTACCATCCATCAAGGAAAAATCCTGCAATATCATTTTTCATCGAGTAACTCCATTAATTTCCGTTCATCAATAATCTTCGTACCGTAGCTTTCAGCTTTATTGAGTTTACTAGCGCCAACTTTACCACCGGCGACGAGATAGGTCGTGTCTTTGGCGACGGCCGTCTGGAATGTGCCGCCGAGGGCGTGAAATTCCAAACTCACATCATCGACAATGACTGGTTTTCGGACGATATCGTAAGCCTGCCTGACTTTATGTTCGACGACATCACGTAGATGTATTGATTGTATTTCATCAAGCTCGATTTTTTGATGCGCAATCGGAAACCCCAGATAACGCGCCATGTTGTCAGCCTTATGCTGGTTGCCGGTTATAAATACTGGTAATTTACTCATCTATCTTCTCGAATCTCGGTATGTTTTCACCGTTTAGCTGCACTGTTTGCGTAAAATCATCAAAGGTACGGCACCATACATCCGGCATATCGCCGGTGTCATACAGCGCCCGGTAGATCACGAGCCAGTCATGCGAGATTTCGTCGCATGCAAGCATTAATACTTCGTATTCTCCTCCTTTGTAATGACGATACCTTCCCAGTTTCAGCGTAGGTCGCTGAGTAAATTCATCCCGCTCAAGCATTACATTGCTCCTTGATATATTTTTGGATTTGCGTTTCCAGTCCTATATCATCGGACCATTTATACGCCTGGTCGCATATCGTCGGCAGGTTCGTCGCATCTCGTGACGAGACGTGCTGCATGACGGCGAGACCTTTGCCGAGTGTATAGGCCGCGCCTGCTTCCATGAGCATGCCCTCGCTGCGACGCGGCGAAGTGATGATGAACAATAGATGATCGTATGACTTTATCTTCTCAAGAGCATCGACCATAAACTCCCGCCAACTGGTCAAATGCTTGATCTCATCATCAAACAGGTCACAGTACGATGTGACACCTGCCTCATCAAACTTCTGATTGATCCGCGTCATACGACCCAGTACTGCAGTTTGGTCTTCGTCAGTATAGGCAAATGAAATAAAAACTGATTTCATCGGCTAGTACTCTTTCGTGAGCTGATCAAAAACTTCACGACTCATACCCCAGTGTTTTTGATAAAATTGAAACGCACCTTCACGACGCTCTTCATCTCGTTGCTTGCCTCGGACGTCAATTTCCAGATGTTTTACAACCAATCGAGGATCAACTTTTACTTTCACACCATCATCACGTAACCGATGTGCCAAATCCTGGCCTTCATGATAGCGAAAGCTTGTGTCATAGCCGCCGACACGCTCGAAATCGTCATGTGACACGACAAAACACGCCTCCGACACCCAATCAACCTCTCGTTGGCCAGCAGGTATTTGTTGTTTAAGCCATTCATAATCCATATGGCGCCTTTTCAATTGCTGCCACGCAACTTCAGTGGATTCCTCATCTACTTGCCGCGCAAGCTCTACGAATCTCGCGTCATCCACAGGATTCATTTCATGTCCGTAATTCCATTGCATCGGAACGCCTAACTTAGTCAGAATTATCCCGCCCATCATCAGTTTTATGCCGTCAGAAAAATTCGCGCGTATCACTTCAACCGGTCGCTCAGATACGACTTCAGTATCTACGTCTAAAAACCACAATAGACCGTTGTCGATAATCTCAAGAGCACGATTACGATTTGCTCCAGCACCGACATTATTTTCACCATAGACAAATCGGACGCTATCGAATTCATTGGCCACATTTTGCACAGCGTGTAAATCTGTCGAGGCATCGTCCAACACTGTGATCGAATCACAACCAAGTTGGGTCACAGTGTCAAGCAACGTTTTAAGTTGCTCAGGTGCATTGTAATGGGGTATGACAAGGTTAAGTGTCTCGTAATGACTCATAGTTTCCTCATGTTCAATGTAATATCACTATATCATGCATCTCATGGCATACATCCGTTTTACATACCAGGAACAGTGATCATAAAAAATAGCTACAACAAAGCCGCTTTCAAAATAGTTCGTCATGCATCTTTTTATATGAATCCTCAAAAATCTGCAGTATGACTGGCGGCGGGTCAACCTGCAAACGTGTACATATTTTATGAACTGCTTTGGTATGCCAATCGCGGATATCATCACGCGACATGATACCTTGCGCTTTGAGATTTGATCCCGTGTCGTGAAAATGCGTCCAGATGGTACAGGTTTTGTCGAGTACAAACACCGTGGCAGCTTCGGGCGTATCAAGCCGTTCGTAGTCATGAAATGCCGCCAGCAAATCAGGATAATCGCTCATAAGTTCTTCAAATTCCTTCAGCGCCGCATGTTCACGACGACGTTTGGCTTCAAGCTGCTCATTTGTCATGTTTAATGTCGCCTCATCGCCGGTAATGATTTCAAGCAGATCATGCACCAGCGCGTAGACGATAACTTTCTCTAGGTTAAGTTTTAGTTTGTAACGCTTACAGATATCATATGCAATCATCGCGAGCGAAAATGCATGATGAGAATCAGATTCATCAGAGCCATGCGGCAGCTTTATCTTTCGTTTGATCTCCTCGCATTTCGCCAGTAGATCAGACAGTTTAATGATTCGCGTTATATCGTCATTCATACATGCTTCTCCATGTCTATGTCTATGATATCAAATGCTTTACGTAGCAGCCGTTGTCCAAATTTGGTTGCAAGCGGTGAGTGCGGCACCCCTGGGACGACAATCACTGGTATATCGAGGTCAAGTCGCTCCAGCGTACGACGTATCTCATCAGGCGGAAATATTGTATCATTTTGCCCACACACAATTGCAATTTGGTGATTAAGAGCAATTTTTTGCAAGACAGATGACGCATCATACGATAGGCCGGCGCCATATTGAGCAGCCGCGACAGGATTATTGAAATGTACATACCTCACAAGCTGGAGATGGTTTCTACGCAAATGCTGATCGATGAGTAGCGAACCAATTTGATGCCGGGCATTTTTTATAGTTCGGCTTTTAAACGTTTTAATAATTTTGCCGATGTCCTTACCATAGGCATCTTGGTTCAAGCCAAGTGGTTGCACGAGTACAATGTTGTTTATTGAGACGCCAATGGGCGGTTTTTGTGCAAGCGCAATTGCACATGGAGCTGCTTGGGACTCAGCAATCACATTAACGCGTTCTGGATGGTACTTCTTGAAGATATTTCTTACAGCATCATATGTGTATTGAACCATGAACGTAGCAATATCATGCCCGTCGTTTGCCACAAACCAATGTTTTGCCCCTTCAACAATTGCAACGCCTGGAGGACAATTCTCTGCAACATGCTCTGCGATTCTACCGGTCTGCACAACACCCAGTAGCAACAATGTATGCGGCTTTGATGTGTCTTGGCTCAGCCATACATCATAGCTGATATCATGGCTGCCATACGAATAGATATACGTATCCTTAGGCATCACGATATTATACTTAATAACTCAGACTCATCAATAATCTTCGTGCCATAACTTTCAGCCTTTTTGAGCTTGCTAGCGCCAACCTTGCCGCCGGCGACGAGATAGGTCGTGTCTTTGGCGACGGCCGTCTGGAATGTGCCGCCGAGGGCACGGATTTTGTTGGCTGCTTCATCGCGGCCCATGCTCTCGAGCGTACCGGTCACGACAAAATTCTGACCGGCAAGTTTGCCGGATTTCACTTCATAGTACGGTTCTACCCCTAGAGATTTCATCTTGGAAAGTAGTTCGATATTGTCATTATCGGCAAACCACGCAGTAATTGACTCAGCAACTACTTCCCCGACACCCTCGACTGATTTGAGTTTATCAATCGTCGCCTGCGAAAGCGCATTGAGCGAGCCAAATGCTGTTACAAGATCAATCGCGGTCTGCACGCCGACGTGGCGGATGCCGAGGCCATAGAGGAAACGTTCGAGCGGCGGCGCTTTTTTGTCGTTGATAGCATTGATAAGTTTTTGGGCGGAAATGTCGGCGAAACGATCCAAAGTTAGTAACTGTTCTTTAGTTAATGAATATATGTCAGCCAGGTCGCGCACAAGTCCAGCATCGACCAACGCCTCAACATTTTTCTCGCCAAGCGTATCGATGTCCAGCGCGGACTTGCTGGCATAGTGTTGCAGGGCACGCTTCAAAATCAGCGGACCGCTCAGACCTTTGGCGCGGTAAACGACTTCCCCCTCAGGCCGCACAAACTCAAGCTCAGGGTATTGTCGTTTGAGCTCTTTCTCGTAATCAAACAACTTTGCGTCTTTAGGTCGAAGCTCAGTGATAACCGACTCAACCTGCGGGATGATATCGCCGGCTTTAAATATAACAACCGTGTCACCGCGGCGCACATCGAGCCGGGCAATTTCATCGGCATTATGGAGACTCGCATGCTGCACCGTCGTACCAGCCACGACCACAGGATCAAATACCGCAACCGGTGTGGCCGCGCCAGTTCGCCCAATCGAAATTACAATGTCGCGCACCATGGTGGTCGCTTGCTCAGCACCGTATTTGTACGCCACGGCGCCGCGTGGCTGTTTGCCAACCACACCGAGCTCGGCGAACTGTGCGCGGTTGTTGATTTTGATAACAAGACCGTCAGTATTAAACGGCAAATCATGTCGTTTTTTATCCCAGTCGTCCACAAAATGCATAACATCATCGAGTGTATCAAACACACTAGCTTGCTGGTTGCGCCGGATACCGAGCGCCGTAAGTGTTTCGTAGGCAAACATATTAGTCGGCACATCACTTGCTTCCTCACGTAGTAAATCATAGGCAATAAATGTCAATGGACGCGACGCGACTAACTCCGGATCGAGCTGGCGCATAGTGCCGGCAGCGAGGTTACGCGGGTTGGCAAACTCCGGCTTGCCTTCGGCACGTTGGCGCGTGTTGAGCGCGGCAAAATCATCTTTAAGCATGACGATTTCACCGCGAATTTCAGTACGACCGTTCAGGAAATATTTTGGATTTTGGATTTTGGATTTTGGAGAAACAGCGGGGTCATGCAAACGGAGCGGGATATTACGTATCGTGCGCACGTTTTGCGTGATATCTTCGCCAACGAAACTATCGCCTCGGGTAATGCCCCGTGTGAGCAAGCCATCTTCGTAGATAAGTGCGCAGGCCAGTCCATCCATTTTTATATCACAGAAAAATTCATGCTGGCTATCTGGCAGTAGTTTGTCCATGCGCTTGACCCATGCTTCAACCTCCCCGCGGTCAAAGACGTCATTGAGACTGAGCATACGCGTACTATGAGCGACTTTTGCAAAGCCGGATTTGAGTTTGTTGCCGACACGCTGTGAAGGACTGTCAGAACGGGTAATGTCAGGGTGATCTGCTTCGAGCTGTTTTAGCTCCGCGTATAATCCGTCGTAGATAGCATCCTCGACACTTGGCTCGTCAAGTACATGATATTGATAACTGTAGGTATTAAGCAAATCTAATAACTCATTGTACCGACTGCTAGCGTTTTGGTTTTGGGTCATCGATCATCCTCCGATAGAGCAGATACACATATGTCGCAAAAAAAATGAAGCTAAATCCAGTCAAGAGCTGAATAGTGAGCGGTACCAGTGGGAACCAATCCCAAGGTAGCACATCTGCAAGTAGGATGATCGGAATCAGCACAAAAGCCCAGACTAGTAGCAGTACAAATGCCATCCAGACACTGCGAACAATGATACTTACACGACGCCCGATAACGACGTCACCAGCGAGATACAACGCACGAAACGGATACGTGCCAGGCAGCGTAACGATGACCATTGCAAGCAGCGTACTGGTAATCCAATATAGCGACAGTACGACGAAGAGACCTGCCGCAATCGCAAACATCATTGACTCTACGCCACTTTGTACGGTGCCAGTCGCAAGCAGCACGGCATATACGCCAACCGCGGCCGCTCCAGGAAATATTTGAAACAGCAATACCACAGCCAGTACCGCAGTCGAAAGAAACGGCGCTCCACTGTTATAGAGTGCATCGCGGATAGTTATCTTGGCTCCCGCCATTTTGTGGCGGATGTACCAGACGACTGACAGCCAAGTAAAGATGCCAAGCAACCCAATGTAGACTTGCTGGGCTTCGGATAAGGGATCATTCAAGCCGCCTGTTATGGCCGTACCAAACAATATAACTGTTTGGGTGGCCTTGTCGAAATCACCGCCGACGACACTTGAGCCGACTGATTTGATATCTTCGGTCAAGGTCTTGTAGCCGTCCTGACTGGAAATCCCAGCCAGCACCGTATACATCAGTACGTATATTAGGATAAATGTTGCAAAGGCGCGTTTGTTACGACGCATGATACCGAATACTTCCGCCGTGAAAAATATATTACTCGGCAACGGCACATGTCTTGGCATGTCACGTTTGTCGGTTTTACGAAATGAGCGATGAGGCCGACGCGACAAAAAACGCTGCAGGCGGCGTTTGGCACGTAGATACAAGCGAACAAAAAAATGACGAATTGCCTTGATTATTTTTTCAAAACGACGTGACGGGCGTTTGCGCGGCATGGCTACATTTTACTCGTGAGGCTTCGAAGTCGCGTGACACGCTCCTCGATAGGAGGGTGTGTACTGAACGCATTCATCAAGCTGCCTTTTAGCGGATTTGCAAAAAACAAATGTGCGGTTGAGCTGTTTTGACGCTGAGTGGCAGAACCGATCGCGCCGATTTTTTCTAGGGCGCTAGCCAGACCTTCGGGATCGCGCGTCGTCAGTGCACCTGTTGCATCAGCTAAATATTCCCGCTGGCGTGAGACTGCCGCCTGGACAAGCATCGCGATAATCGGCGTGATGACGGCAGCGAAAATTGCCCCGACGAAAAACAACGGGCTCGACGGACGTTCTTCGTTGTTTCCCCCGAACCACATCATACGCATAAACATATCAGCGATAATACCAATGGCGCTTACGAGGCCAAATACGATCATCATAACGCGAATATCATAGTTTTTGACATGACCCATTTCGTGCGCCATCACGGCAGTCAGCTCACGGTCATTCATAATGCCGAGAATACCCGTGGTCGCCGCAACATAGGCATGTTCAGGATCGCGACCGGTCGCAAACGCATTTGGCGCCGGATCATCGATGACGTAGACTTTCGGCATTGGCATTCCATTTGTGATCGAAAGATTTTCGACGATGCGATACAGCCGTGGATTGTCTTGCTTTTGGATTTCCTTCGCGCCGTTCATAGCCAGTGCTAGTTTGGCTGCCATAAAATATTGGATAAGCGCATAAATGGTGGCAACAACTAGGGAACCCCACATGATGCCGGTTGAGCCATAGTACATTGAGAACAGGTAGCTCAACCCCCATACAAGTGCAATGAAACACGCAATAATAATATACGTGTTGCGTTTATTGGCCGCAATTGCACTATACATTGATCCTCCTAAAACTTAACGTCAACTGGATTTTGGAGACTTGCTGGCTCGTCAACTTCAAAGAATTCGCGTTTGACAAAATGGAACATACCAGCAACAAGGTTACTCGGGAATTGTTCAATTTTGATATTAAGATCACGTACACCAGAGTTGTAGAAACGACGTGACGCCTGGATTTTGTCCTCTGTATCGACTAATTCTGCGCTCAACTGTTGAAAGTTTTCAGTCGCACGCAGCTGGGGGTAGTTTTCAGCGACAGCAAAGAGACTTTTGAGGGCCGACTCGAACTGGTTTTCGGCTGCAGCAGTTTGCTTCGGACCTTGTGAAGTAGCATTAACTACATTCGCTCGGGCTTCAGTCACCTTTTCAAACAATTCCTTTTCGTGTGAGGCATAGCCTTTAACCGTTTCAATAAGGTTAGGGATCAAATCCGCCCGACGCTTCAGCTGGACAGTGATGTCGCTCCAAGCTTCTTCGACACGATTTTTGAGCGTAACCAGGCTATTGTATGACAGCCAGAAAAACCCGATGATGAGAACCAAGATTGCCAAGATGACGATAAGTGTAATGTCCATGTTATTCCTCTTAAATTATCCTTACTACTAGTATAGCAAACTCATGAGCGTTATGGCATAAGGTGCCGGTAGTATAAATACGACTTACTGGTAATTTCCATTTGGTGGCTTTCTATACGAAAGCTCGAACCTATTTTAACAGATGACCACCGAAGT
>CAZHGM010000013.1:0-24573 GCA_964532145.1 uncultured Candidatus Saccharibacteria bacterium
GTAATTATAACACATTTATTTTTTCACCATTCATAAAAACAAAATCTCAAAAACAAAACAACGGGTTATACAACTCAAAATTAGAACGGAGCGTCTTTCGGACAGCTGGTGTAGCCTGTCCGAAAGACGCTCCGAGCGAGGGAGTTGTGCGGCCTCTCGCGTGCCGCGATGTCTCTGTGGCTAGACGCCGAGGAGCTGTTTGATCGGGTCGATAGCGAAGTAGGCAACGAACATCAGTGACACCAGCCACATCAACGGGTGCACGTCCTTCGTCTTGCCCGTGACGAGCTTGATGAAGACATAGGACACGAAGCCCGCGCCGATGCCGACCGTGATCGAGTAGGTGAACGGCATCCATGATTGTCAGGAACGCCGGGATGGCGATCTCGATGTTCTTCCAGTCGATGTCCGTGACCTGCTGCATCATGAGGAAACCGACCAGCACGAGTGCCGTACCCGCAGCGATCGTCGCGAGGTCTGGCGCCGCGCTGCCGCCGAGATACTGGCCATCGGCGTCCTTGGCGAAGCCGAGGATGAGTGGGTTGAGCACGATGATGTAGGCCATCGTGAAGAAGGTGACGAATCCGCCGCGGACTTCCCGACTGATCGTCGAGCCGCGCTCGGTGATCTGGAACAACCTGTCCAGACTACTTGGTGCTGTTTCGCGACGATCTGTCATGAATCTTGCCGTATCGTCAAGCTTGCCTGGGCGACTTGTGGGCATAGCCCACTCCTTTCTTAAATTACTGAGGACGTCCCGGATGGACGCCCACATATAGATTTTCTCAGAATATTCTCAAAAAATCCCCGTAGTATAGATCATGTCACGGACGCGTGGCAAGCAGAAACTAAGTAAAGGAGCATAATAATGAAAAAACAATTAGCGGTTATCGGCGCAGTGACAGCTATCAGTGCGGCTGGTATGACTGGAGTCGGCCTGGCTCATGCGGCGAACACTTCGTCAACAAATACCAATCCTATGTCGAATCTGGTGGACGCTATTGCCAGCAAATTCAACCTCAACAAAACTGATGTTCAAGCAGTCTTTGATGAGCAGCATAGTCAAATGGAGACGGAGCGCGAGACCGAGATAAAGGCTGAGGTCGCCCAGCTCGTCACTGATGGCAAACTAACCCAGGACCAAGCTGACAAGATCAACGCCAAACGCGCTGAACTGCAAAAAGAGAGGGAAGCAAATCGTACGTCAGACCAAAGTCTTAGCGATGCTGAGCGTAAAGCCAAGATGGACGAGCATAAAACAGCGCTTGATACGTGGCTCAAAGACAACGGCATCGACCAGCAGTACGCATACCTGCTGATGGGTGGCCGAGGTCATGGCCCGGGCGGACCTGGCGGTCACGGCATGCGCAGTGATGACCAAAACAGCAGCTCAACTAATTCAACGAGCAGCTCTGACAGCTCATCAACTTCAACCCAAACTCAATAACCATTCATCACCCCCCAAAAAGCCGCCGTATAGATAGGCGGCTTTTTCTCAGGTTTATTTCAGTTTTCATGCATACTATAAGAGTATGAAAGTGCTACTCATCGAAGACGAATACAAAATTGCCCGAGCAATCAAGCAGGGGTTAGAGCAAGAGCGCGCTGTGGTCGAGGTCTATAATGACGGACCAAGCGGACTGGCGGCAGCGCGCGGCGATGAATACGATGTGATTATACTTGATCGAATGTTGCCGGGCGGCATGGACGGCGTAGCGATCTGCGAGACGTTACGACGCGAAGGCAACCGGACTCCGGTGCTAATGCTCACGGCTAAAACCATGATTCGCGACCGAGTTGCTGGTCTCAATGCGGGGGCGGATGATTATTTGGGCAAGCCGTTTAGTTTTGAGGAGCTGCTAGCGCGTGTTCGTGCGCTCAAGCGCCGTCCGCATGAAGTCATCAACAACGTTTTGACGGTAGGAAATTTATCGCTTGATACGTTGAGCTACGACGTTAAACGGGACGGTACGACGATTGATCTGACACAGACTGAATTTTCGTTGCTGGAGTATCTTATGCGTAATCATGGGCGGGTGCTCAGCAAGACCAATATCATTAATCATGTTTGGGACTTTGACAGTGATGTATTGCCGAATACCGTCGAAGCTTACATTGGCTATCTTCGCAATAAAATCGACCGGCCGTTCAAAGGTGAACCGCGGCTTATTCATACCGTGAGAGGTTTCGGGTATAAAGTAGAAGCATGACGAATCAATCACTATTTGACTCAGCTACTATGCGCTTGACTGCCTGGTATGTACTGATACTCACGGTACTTAGCCTGCTTTTTAGCGTGATGCTGTATCATTTTGCGAGCGAGGAATTTAGCCGTGCATTTGGTCCGCGTGGCGGCATGGAGCGCATACTTGCCGAATTCAGTGACACTACGCGGCAGCAGATGATCGCCGATAGTAATCGGCGTCTGCTGACAAATCTGGCGATATTTAATGCATGCGTACTTGTCGGCGGCGGCGGGTTGAGCTATTTGCTGGCACGGCGTACGCTCAGACCGATCGAGGAGGCTATGGAATCGCAAAGCCGTTTCAGCTCCGATGCTGCACATGAACTACGCACGCCTCTTGCCGTTATGCAGTCAGAAATCGAGGTCGGCCTGCGGGAGACAAAGCCGACAGTTCGATCGCAGCGGCAGCTGCTCGAAAGTAACCTGGATGAAGTTCACCGCATGCAGTCGCTAACTGATCGACTGTTACTACTTGCAAACCACCAGGATATTGAAATGGCGCCGACTGACACCGAAGCTGCCGCGGTTGAAGCACTAAACCGAGTGATTACGCCAGCGCTTGCTAAGCATATTTCTATTGATAACACCGTACCGTCACTAACGGCAAAAGCACATCGCGAGAGTCTCATAGATGTGCTGGTGATTTTGCTCGACAACGCCATTAAGTATAGCCCGGAAAACAGTACGATTACGATCGACGGCGAGATCAAAGATAAAACCGTGCTGTTATCCGTACGAGACCACGGTATTGGGATGCGCGAAAGCGACATCAAGTATATTTTTGACCGGTTTTACCGAGCAGATACCTCGCGTAGCAAAATCAATGTTGAAGGGTACGGCTTAGGGCTTTCTATTGCCAAACGGCTCATGGAGCTGCAAGGTGGCCAGATAACAGTGAAAAGCATGCCAGGACACGGCAGCACGTTTACGCTTCGTTTGCCGTTGGCCTAGGCTATACTAATGACAATGAAACCGATAACAGACGTTACAATGCGCATGATTCGCAGCCTGACGATGACGTCGTGGCAACGCCTGCTAATTGGATTTATTCTTTATATCTTGCCAATTATATTGTTCGCTAAACTGGCAAGTGAAGTACGCGAGCAAGAGACATTGCCGTTTGATAACGCGGTTCTAGAGGTGGTGCATCACCTGGCGACACCACAGCTTGACAGTATCATTCCGCTCATTACGCAACTAGGCTTCACGTGGGCAATTGCCATTATGTTACTCGTCATCATGTGGTTGTGCGTGCGTCGGCGCCGTTATCGTGAGGCTGTCTTGGCGGTTATAAGTGTGGGCGGATCAGCGCTTATAAATCTTGTCCTCAAAGTGTTGTTTCAACGGGATCGACCGGATCTATGGCAACGGCTTGTTACCGAAAACAGCCATTCGTTCCCGAGCGGACACGCCATGGCATCAGCCTCGATTACTATACTTTGTATAGTAATCCTGTGGAACACAAAATGGCGGAACTGGGCGCTTTTCGGGGGTGCTGCCTATATGGTTGTTATCGGGTTTACCCGTCTATATCTCGGTGTACATTACCCGACCGATATCTTGGCTGGTTGGCTAGTGACATCAGCGTGGGTGGTGATTGCGGCACTCGCGATTCGGAAATTTCCAGGCAAATCGTCATGATCTATATCGTTGCAGTGTCGGGCGGGGTGGACTCGGTCGTCTTGCTGGATATGGTTGCGAGAAGGGCGAGAGAAGATGGCGGAGGGAAGGGGGATCTTATTGTGGCGCATGTGGATCACGGGATTCGGCCAGAAAGTCATGAGGATGAACAGTTCGTTCGTGATCTGGCACGGCGTTACGATCTACCGTATGAATCCGTGCGACTACAGCTCGGTCCAAAGACGTCAGAGCATACGGCTCGTCAGGCACGCTATGATTGGCTGGAGCAGATTCGCCACAACCATAACGCTGAGGCAATCGTCACAGCTCACCATCAGGATGATGTTATCGAAACCATGATGATTAATCTCATACGCGGCACTGGCTGGCGGGGACTGTGTTCACTCAAAGAGACTGCCACAAGACGTCGCCCACTGCTTGGGCTAAGCCGAGCAGAAATTATCACGTACGGGATTGGCCGTAACCTGTCATGGCGTGAGGACGAGACGAACAATGATGTACGGTATTTGCGTAACTATGTTCGTTATCGATATGTCCAGCGGATGAAGTCCGATGAGCGACAACGCTGGGTTATGATGTACCAGGATCAAACCAGGCTTGCAGAAGTGATTGACCGATCACTGCCGCAAATTGCGTCACGTGTCGGAGATAACAAGACGTGGTCGCGCCATGGAATCATCATGGCTGACGAAGCGGTGTGCTATGAGATCATGACATATTTGCTGGCAACTCGGCTGGAGCGTCGAACGCTGGAGCGGTTGCGCCATTTCGTATGTTGCGCTCGGCCTGGCAAGCAGCTGCGTGAGTCTGGGTTTTGTTTTCGAGTAAGCACGAGAGAAGTGTTTGTTTCACGCTCTGGCATCTGTTAGGATAGAGAGAGCAATATTACATGAACCAGAAGGAATTTCATGCCTCTAAAACGTCCGAATACTTCATCCCGGCCCAAATCAAATACGCTTCGTACCATCTTGTTTTGGGCAACCTTGGGATTTTTGGGGTTGTTCGCCGCCTCAATCTTCATACAACCATCATCAATTGAGCAAAAACCAATCTCGGATATTTTCGCTCGGGCAAATAAAGGCCAGATCGAGAAGCTGATTATCGAAGGCAAAGACGTCTATGTTGTTGCCAAAAATGAAGAAAATACGTCAAAAGCCTCTCAGAAGTCACTTGTTGGCGAAGGCTCGATTTATGAGCAGGGTCTCAACAAAGACGCTCCGGTACAGGTAGAGTTCCGTAAACCGTCAGAAACAGGCAGTATGTTTATGAACCTCCTTGGTATTTTGCTTCCGATTATTATTATCGGCGGATTGTTTATGTTCATGTTCCGTCAGGCGCAGGGCCAAAGTAATCAGGCAATGGGTTTCGGCAAATCGCGCGCGCGGCTGTACGGCAGCGACAAGGAAAAAGTCGTCTTTGCCGATATTGCCGGCAGCGAGGAGACCAAAGAGGACCTGGTGGAAGTTGTCGACTTTCTCAAACATCCAAAGAAATTTGCCGATGTTAAAGCGCGGATTCCAAAAGGGGTCTTGCTGGTTGGCCCTCCTGGAACCGGTAAAACGATGCTGGCTCGCGCCGTAGCAGGTGAAGCAGGCGTTCCATTCTTTAGCATTTCTGGGTCGGAGTTTGTCGAAATGTTCGTCGGTGTTGGTGCGAGTCGTGTTCGTGATTTGTTCGAAAAAGCTAAGAAAAATGCCCCATGTATCATTTTCATCGACGAAATCGATGCCGTTGGCCGACGACGAGGCAGTGGCATGGGGGGTGGGCATGACGAGCGTGAGCAGACGCTTAACCAGATACTTGTCGAGATGGACGGATTTGAAACCGGTACAAATGTAATTGTACTTGCGGCTACAAACCGCGCCGACGTATTGGATCCGGCGTTGCTTCGGCCAGGGCGGTTTGACCGTCGTGTCAATATCGTGCTGCCTGACCGCAAGGACCGCGAAGCAATTCTCAAGATTCATTTCAAAGATAAACCAGTTGACGACTCTGTCGATGTTGATGCGCTCGCTGCTAAAACGGCTGGTAGCTCAGGAGCTGATCTCGCCAATATCGTCAATGAAGCTGCCATCAAAGCAGCGCGTGCCAATCGAAAAGTCATTACTAATGCTGATGTGACGGAAGCACTCGAGAAAGTTGCGATTGGTCCGGAGCGAAAGGCCAAGGTGATGAGCGATTATGACAAAAAGTTGACGGCTTACCATGAAGCTGGCCACGCGATTGTCGGACATGTACTCCCTGATAGCGATCCAGTTCACAAAGTAACAATTATTCCGCGCGGTGGTACTGGCGGCGTAACATGGTTCTTGCCACCTGAAGACAAGATTTATACTAGTGTTATTGAGTTTAAAGATGTCTTGGCACGAGCGCTGGGCGGCCGCATCGCCGAAAAAGTCGTGTTTGGGACTGACCGCGTGACGACTGGTGCTGGCTCTGATCTTCGCAAGGCGACTGAGATTGCCCGCGACATGGTGATTGAGCAAGGGATGGGCGGCGAGCTGCGCGACCAGGTTTTCCATGAGGACAACGGCGGTATGATGTTTGACCGCATGGTACGCGACCGACCCTACAGTGATGAAACTGCAAAACTGATTGATGATGAAGTTGAGAAGCTGATCCGCGAAGCTGCCCGTCGGGCGGAAGCGGTGATTACGCACAACCGGCCGCAGCTTGATGAGCTGGCAGCCGCTCTCTTGAAGGAAGAGACAGTCGACGAATCGAGGGTTAAGGAGCTCCTCAAGGGCGCTTCGCTTCCGAGCGCAGCCGCCTTGTACTAGATGCCATGGGACGAGTGCGCAACGCGTTTAACCGGGCGAATTTACGGCTTCCAATTAAATTAGCGGCAGCGTTACTCGCTGGTTCTACATTGATGGCAAGCGCACTCGGGTTATTCCGTGATCGTTTACTCAATAGCACCTACAGCAACTATCCCGTTGGGCTGGATGCCTACACGATTGCATTTATCATCCCGGATTTCATGTTTTTCTTACTGACGAGTGGGGCGCTTAGCGTCACGTTTATACCTGTTTTTAATGAGCGGCTGCAAGCTGGCAACAAATGGTCAGCATGGCAGCTGAGCTACAGCATGATTAACTTTATGGCGCTCGTTACATTGGTGGCGAGCATCCTGCTCATACTACTGGCTGATGTACTGGTGACGCTGATTTGGCCGAATTTGAGCGAGTCCGGCCATGCGCTCGCTGTCAGTATGATGCGCGTGATTGCTGTCAATCCATTCATTTTTGCAGTAGCAAGCGTGATTGCGAGCATGCAGCAGGCGATAGGACGGTTTACATTCTTCGCATTAGCACCATTGATTTACAACCTTGGGATCATCATCGGCATTACATGGTTTTCGGAAGGTATTTCGATATTTGGGTTCCAAGTGTTTGAGGGTGGGATTATGGGTGTGGCGCTCGGTGTCGTGTTTGGGAGTATCATGCAGTTGGTGGTGAGCGCCTGTGGGCTGATCGGTATGGGATTTGAGTATGAGTTTAAAATTGCCTGGCGCAATCAGGGCTTTCGTAAGGTGCTGAATCTGCTGCCGGCGCGTTCGCTTGATCAGGGAATTGATTACATTAACTCAATCGTTGAAACAAGCTTGGCGTCGCGGTTGGGTGTGGACGGATTGGTGAGGTATTATCAGCAGGCTTTGACACTACACATGGTGCCAATCAATCTCATTGGCGTGGCAATTAGCACAGCTGCCTTTCCGCAAATGACCGAACGCCTAAGCCAAGGCCGGCCTGATTTATTCCGTAAAGAATTGCAATCGATTTTGCGAGTGATAATCTGGCTGGCGCTCCCTGTGTCAGTCATAACGTATTTTAGTCGGGGGTACTTGGCAAACTTCCTCTTTAATGGCGGCAACCATATTGTGGCCGGCGCCCTGGGGATACTTGTAGTCGCGATATTGTTCCGATCGATTTATCATATCGCTTCACGGACATTTTATGCCCAGCAGGACACACGTACGCCATTGTATATTTCGTTCTTCACGATTGGGCTTAATATTACATTAGCGGCACTATTTACGATGCAATTTGGCTGGGGCGTGTTCGGGCTGGCTTGGGCGCAGGCGATTGTTGCAGCCGTCGAGGTACTACTGTTGTTTGTTATCATGGCTCAGCGCATCAAAGGCTTGTTCGATAGTGCGTTTCGCCGTGCCCTATCCCGAATGGCAATTGCAACCGCTGGAACTGGGGTCGTAACCTACAATACGGTAAAAATTTTTGAATTAACCGTCTCAGATCAGAGTTTTGCTGCGACGTTCCCGAAATTCGCTATGATTTCACTGATTAGCTTGTCGGCGTATGTCGGTATCTGCCAAATGCTACGCTTGCGTGAAGCTGACCAGTTCATTAAACGGTTGAAAGGTGTTCTTTTCAGCCAGTTTAAGGGTCGCGCATGAATCAGATACGGAACTTCTGCATTATCGCGCATATTGATCATGGTAAAAGCACGTTGGCTGATCGTATGCTTGAGATGACTGGTACGGTGCAGAAGCGTGATATGAAATCACAGCTGCTGGATAGTATGGACCTCGAACGGGAGAAGGGGATTACCATAAAGCTTGCCCCCGTTCGAATGAAGTATGAGTACTTTGTGAAGCGACCTATATCATCGGATTCTCACGATGTACCCCAGCGGACAACCGATGGCGCTGTTGCCTCTCAAATCTACGATCTCAATCTCATCGATACACCCGGCCACGTTGACTTCAGCTACGAAGTTTCGCGAAGCTTGCAGGCTTGTGAGGGGGCGGTGCTTGTCGTCGATGCCAGCCAGGGTATCCAGGCGCAGACGCTGGCGAACGTCTACCTGGCGATGGAAGCTGATCTCACGATAATACCGGTACTGAATAAAATCGATTTACCGGCGAGCGACGTACCGCGGGTCAGTAAGGAAGTTGTGAATTTACTTGGGTGTGACGAGACGGATATTATTACAATTAGTGCCAAAACCGGTGAGGGAGTGCAGGATGTGCTTGATGCCGTTGTTGAGAGAGTACCTGCACCGGGCGGCGATCAACAGGCTGCGACGAGAGCACTTATATTTGACAGCTACTATGATGACTATCGTGGGGTAATTCTCTATGCCCGCGTTGTCGATGGGGTCATAAAACATGGTGATACGATAGAAATGCTTGGCACTGGAGCTCATGGGTTGGCGCTCGAAGTCGGTGCTCTGAGCCCGACAATGCAGTCGAGTCAGGACATCGGCACCGGTGAAATTGGGTATATCGTTACCAATTTGAAAACCACACGAGAAGCGCGGGTGGGGGACACCATTACGACGGCAGTTCACCAGGCACATTCGCCATTGCCAGGCTACAAACTAGTCAAGCCGTTTGTCTACGCTGGGTTTTTCCCGGTAAGTAATGAGGACTATCAGGATCTAAAAGATGCAATTGAGAAACTTAGCCTGAGCGATTCGGCGCTACAGTTTGAGCCGGAGAATTCACCAGTACTTGGTTTTGGCGTGCGGATTGGGTTCCTCGGGCTGTTGCACATGGATATCATTCGTGAGCGGCTGGAGCGCGAGTATGATCTCGACCTGGTTGTAACCAATCCGTCGACGGATTACGAGGTGGTGATGACGAGCGGTGAGCAACTGGATATCAAAAGTGCCAGCGATCTTCCTGATGTCAGTAAAATTGCCGAAATCCGCGAGCCGTGGATCCGCGGTGAAATTATTGTACCGAAGGAGTATGTCGGCAGTGTTATCCAGCTTGTCGTGAGCAAACGCGGCTTGCAAAAAAACATCAGCTACATTGATGAGCGAGCACTGATTGCATTTGAGGCGCCGCTTGCCAACCTGTTAACGGATTTTTACGACCAGATGAAAAGCGTGACGAGTGGCTACGGATCGTTTAACTACGAGCTGAATGGCTATCGACCAGAAGATTTAGTTCGAGTAGATTTCTATGTGGCGGGTGAGATCGTCGACGCGCTGTCGGTCATGGCTCATCGCTCAGAGTCGCAAAGCCTGGGGCGTGAAACAACCAAGAAGTTAAAAGACATCATCCCGCGGCAGAATTTCCAGGTAGCACTGCAGGCGGCAATCGGGGCTCGGTTTATCGCCCGTGAAGATCTTAGCGCCTATCGTAAAGACGTTACAACCGGCCTCTACGGCGGCGATGTCTCGCGTAAGAAAAAAGTCCTTGCCAAACAGGCAAAAGGCAAAAAACGAATGAAACGCTTCGGCAAAGTCGACATTCCGGCTGACGCATTTACCGTCATGTTAAAGAGGGACTAGAGTATACTTGAAGATATGAAGAAACATATTATTACAATTGCGGGACGTCCGGGGAGTGGAAAGTCAGCCACCTCCAAACTTATTGCACAGAAGCTAGGCTACGAGCATTTCTCTTCTGGTGATCTTTTTCGTCAGCTAGGCAAGGAGCGTGGTATGGACGTGCTTCATGCAAATATCGCTGCAGAAAAAAATGCCGATATCGATCATCTTGTTGATGCACGGCTCCGAGAGATCGGAGAAACAAAGGATAGCATCGTGATTGATTCTCGCACGGCATGGCACTGGATACCGACGTCGTTTAAAGTTTTTTTGGATCTGGATTTTGATGTTGCGGCGAAACGAATCACTAAAGACATGGATATGGAACGGCGTAAAGATGAGAATATTCCGGAGGATAATCATGAATACGCTGTCATTCTAAAAGAGCGATTCGATAGCGAAGCGCGTCGATATACAGCCCTATATCAAATCAATCCATATGATACTTCAAACTATGATCTCATTGTTGACACTGAGGTCAATAGTCTTGAACAGGTTGCCGATATCATACTGAGGGCGTACCAGAGATGGCAAGAAGAGTCAGAAGGCGTTGGTACTAACTAGCACTCATTGACTTAGAGTGCTAAAAAGCGCTATAATGTTGCTATTATGACCGAACGGCAAGCCAAACTTCTAGGAGCAATCATCGAGCAATATGCTGAGGTTGCTGTGCCTGTCGGTAGTGTGATACTGGCGAAGCTGTTTGGCGTCAGTAGTGCGACAATCCGCAGTGACATGGCAATTTTGGAGGCTGACGGTTATATTGCACAGCCACATACGAGTGCGGGGCGAATCCCAACTGATAAGGGCTATCGGTTTTATGTCAATCAACTCAACGAAGCACCACAAAGTGAGGTGAGGATTATTGACCGTAGTGCGAAAGCGATTGACGCGCGGGTTGCAACGCATGCTGATCGGACTGATCGAGCGATTCGTAGTGCTGTCGATAGCCTCGTCGAGCTGACGCATAACCTTGGTCTCGCCACGATTGGCGATCAGCTGTATATGAGTGGAATGGCAAATCTCTTTTCCCAGCCAGAATTTGTCGCTAGTACCAAAAACGTCCAACGTATCGCCCAGCTCCTAGACAACCTTGAGCCGTGGCTGCGTGAGGCTGCGCCGAATGAACCTCTCAATGTTTATATTGGTGCCGAAAATCCCGTAGGCAAAAGCTCATCAGCCAGCCTTATCATCAGTCGGTTTCGATCGCCATACAGTGACCGGAGTTACATCGGAGTGCTTGGGCCGACTCGGCAAGATTATGCTCGGGTGATGCGCCTCGTGAGGCATACTGGAGCTATGCTTGAGGAAGTACTATAAATTTAAATATGGAATTTGGAATATAGAATATGGCAAAAGCAAAACAGCACAAAGAATATGAGCAGCAGATCGGTGAACTAACGGCCGACATTCAGCGTATACGGGCGGATTTTGAGAACTATCGCAAACGAGTCGAAATGGAGAAGACGTCGGCGCGTGATGCTGGTGAGGCGGCCGTAGTGCTGAAATTGTTACCTGTGATCGATACGATCGAGCGAGCGATTTTACACATACCGAGTGATCTTGTAGATCATCCATGGGCAAAGGGAGTGGCTGGCGTTGTCAAACAACTTGATAGTACGCTAGCAGGTCTGGAGCTTTCGCGGCTGAAGGTTGAGAAAGGTGCTGTCTTTGATCCACAACATCATACAGCGGTGCAGTTCGATGATGAGGGCAAAGGCGATCACGATATTGTAACCGAGATTATGCTGCCGGGATACGCCTACAGGGGTAAGATGATTCGCCCGGCAATGGTTCGGGTAGCAAAGGGCACGCCGGTATCGGCTGATGCATCCGAATCTCACAAATAACAGAGGTTGTCAGTTGCGCTTATGAGCACAAGCATTGTAAGATAGATAGGATAGCAACCAAAGGTGGAGGGCACATTGCAACTCGTATGGTGAGAATTGTTGCAAAACACCGTAATGTCTCATAATACTAGCGCATACGCAGGTCAGCAGAACACTCCCATGCCGACGTTCATGGATCATTTCCGAGAACTTCAGGGCAGAATATTCGCTGTGGCGATTAGTTTTATCGTGTTTTCTGCTGCTGCATACCCGTTTTTTGACCAGATAACCAAAATCTTGACGGCGCCACTGAAGCCGGGCCAGGAGTTGGTATACTTGACGCCGGGTGGAGCGTTTAATTTTGTAATAAAAGTATGCTTGTATATTGGTGCAATATTCTCGTTGCCGATCGTAATCTATAATATATACCGATTCATCATGCCTGCCGTTAAGCCGATTCGCATGAAAACGGTCCTAGCCTACACGATCGCTTCGTTTGTACTGGCTGTCATTGGTATGGTATTTGCCTATGTAGTGAGCCTTCCTGCGGCACTGTATTTTTTGACGAGCTTTAACCTTAGCAATATTCAGGCGATGCTGACAATTGACTCGTATTTCTCATTTGTAATGACATATCTACTCGCGGGCGCGGTATTATTCCAGTTGCCACTTGTCATGCTCATCATTAATTCAGTTAGCCCTCTCAAAACGAAACGGCTTATGAGTTACCAGCGACATATCATCGTGGGGTCATTTGTGGTTGCAGCAATCATCTCACCGACACCAGATGCGCTAAATCAGATATTGCTGGCATCACCGGTGATCATCATGTACCAGGTAGGTATAGCCTTGATATGGCTCAAAAACCGAAAGCATCGTCGAACAAAATCAGTCGATGATGTTATTGAGTCGAGCACTTTATCTGGCAGTTACAGTGATGCGACCATGGAACATGCTTCGTATCTCACGGCGCTTGCCGATGAACTAGCACCAAAGCCGGTACCCGCTTCAGCCTCACCAAGGCATATACCGACAGTGAGCCATACGATAGCCAAAAAGGATCACCGTCAGACGGTACAGGTGCGACAGGGTGAGTCGCAATTGCCTGGAGCGGCCTCGATACCTAAAACTTTCCGTAATCAACCGGTGGCTTTTGACATCACAACCTCTCGACGGAAACAGCCTAGTCCACGAGTGATGATTCATGCATCCACTGAGGCGGCGGAGCTACAAAGTGTATCGCAGCAGCGAGTATTACCGCATCCGACGCGTGACATCATGCTACCAGCGAGGCCCCATACCGGGCCGACCCAGCAGCAGCGTACCGTTCGCACACCGGCACCAGTTTCACCATTTCGAACACCTCAACGCCAGGCGTTCGCCGCTAGCCAGAGTGTACCATTAGGGCGTCGATTGTCGATATAGGCATATTCTCGTACGAAAGTGAGCGAGCAAAATAGAACGCTACCATAAATGGGTAGCGTCTCTGATATAACAAAGCTGTGTTCGCCGGTACTATGACTGGTGGGATTTTTTGCGCCTCATTTGGACGAGCAGAACAATGCTGACTAGAATGAGCAGTAAGCCGGCACCTGCGCCTATCATGACGTTTTGTCCAGTGTTTGCAAGATCACCGCCACTGCTGCCACCGCCCGTGGTAGTTGTGGTGCAAGAGTCGGTGTTGTTATAGGTGCTTGAGCCGTAAGCGTTACAGTTGTATGTAACAGCGTACTGTGTAAACATAGAGAGGAGTGTGTGATTCATATGGTTGTCTCGCTTGCGTTATTAATCATTACCAGTATAATAACTTGTAGTACTGTATAAATCAAGGGAGAAACACATGCCAAGTATCGGTGCCCCAGAATTGCTAGTCATCCTTGTCATCGTCATTTTGCTCTTTGGCGCGAAAAAGCTGCCCGAACTCGCTCGTAGCGTAGGGCAGTCGGCCAAAGAACTCAAGACCGCGATGAAAGATGACCCCAAGGCAGATGCAAAGAAAGATAGCTAAAAGTTAGCAGCTCTACGTTCTACAAAAAAAGTCTTGCCCTCGTACAATGCTTATGCTATAGTACGGAGCATATAAAAGGAAAACAAAAATGAAAGAACAATTTACTACGCTATTGCAAACCGAAATGGACCGCCGATCGTTTTTGAAATATATGGCGGTGGCAGGAATTATGACCATGGGTGGGGGTGTGTTTGTACAGTCCATCATAGGGGCTAATGGCAAAAAGCAGCCAGTTGTAGCTGCCCAGCCGACTGCCGTCTACGGCTTCGGAAGTGGTGTGTATGGCGGAAATAAGGTCTAGCCTACAGCTGTTTTGCATTATATTTGACTCATGCGACCCTGTATGAGTCACATATAATATGTGTATTTAATTCAGTATATAATTGTTATGGTATGCTACTATTATAGTAGTTAATAGTTTTTCGGCTTCACAAAGGAGGACATACAAAAATGACTCGCTTACCACAACCTGGCGGCGATGCCGGTAACTGGGGGATAATACTAAATGAATTTCTAGGTCAGTCGCATAACGACGATGGAACCTTGAAACCAGTTGGTGCTTCCTCGCTTGCTCCTGGTGCAGTCACGGCAAATGCCCTTGCTGACGGTGCTGTTACAACGAGCAGCATTGCTGACGGTGTCGTCACCGAAGCGAAACTTGATAGTGCGTTGGCGGATAAGGTGAACAATGTTACAAGTAGCGTTACTATGTCAGGTGATGTTACTGGCACGAGCGATGCATCGATCGTATCCTCTTTGAATGGTATCGTAATCAGCGGTATCCCCGCAGCGGGTCAGGTACTTAAAGCAACCAGCGCAACTGCTGCTAGCTGGAGTGCGGCGGGTAGCACATCAGTCACGCTGTCAGGCGATGTGACAGGAACTACGGGTGCAACGGTTGTTGAAAAAATCAATGGCATTGCCGTCACAGGTACGCCTACGGTAGGACAGGTACTTAAAGCAACCAGCGCAACAGCCGCCTCATGGGGTACTGATGAGGTAGGCACCGGGGGCGGGTCTACAACACGGACTGTCGTCCGTAAGTCTGCGAACTATACTGCCGTGGCAGGTGATTTTGTGCTGGCGGCCGGAGCTATTACCGTTACGTTGCCCGCCAGTCCGTCCGGCGGTGATCTTGTCTCGGTAAAAAAACTCGGCAGTGGCACAGGGACGGTGACAGTCGTTCCAAGTTCTGGTGCAACTATTGAAGGCGATGCCAACTGGACAACGACAACCCAGTACGTCTCTCAGGATTTTATTAGCGATGGCACTGACTGGTATCTGGTCTAACATCATTTCACAAAGGAGGACATACAAAAATGACTCGCTTACCACAACCTGGCGGCGATGCCGGTAACTGGGGGATAATACTAAATGAATTTCTAGGTCAGTCGCATAACGACGATGGAACCTTGAAACCAGTTGGTGCTTCCTCGCTTGCTCCTGGTGCAGTCACGGCAAATGCCCTTGCTGACGGTGCTGTTACAACGAGCAGCATTGCTGACGGTGTCGTCACCGAAGCGAAACTTGATAGTGCGTTGGCGGATAAGGTGAATGCCATGGGCCCAGTCACCTCAGTTACAATGAGCGGCGACGTAACAGGTAGTAACACCTCAACTATAGTCGTTGGTGTCGCCGGCAACACTTATAGTGGAACGCCGACGACAGGACAGCTACTTGTTGCAACCACTGATACTTCAGTATCATGGGGTGATGGGAGTGCGACGACACTTGTGGGTGATGCGAGAGGTCTTAGCACAGCAAATCGTGTGGCGCGTGTGCGGGGGATAACAATCACTGGACGGCCTGCTGCTGGTAAAGTACTTAAAGCAACCAGCGCGACTGCGGCATCGTGGCAAGCTGATGAGCGTAATGCCGAAAACAATGTCATTACCGTCACTAATAATTACACAGCGAGGGTCGGGGACGTAGTATTCGCCGACTGTACGAGTAATAATATACAGATCACTTTACCGGCACCAGCCAATGGCGCTTATCTGACAATCAAGAAAACTGATGACACTGAATTTGATTTAACCGTCGTTGGAGCCGGGACTGCCAAGATAGACGATAAAGCCTCCTGGACAAATTCAGCTAACCAGACATCGCAACACTTTATATCTGATGGAACAGACTGGTTCCTCGTGGACGTGCCTAAAACATCGTCACCGCCACCGTCCACGGGCGTACTGGCACGCAGTGCGTATGAGTTCTTGGAAAGTTTCGGAACGTGCGCGAAGCTTGGTGATAGTGTGTATGCTGGCGATACCGCGGAGCTTAAGTCCTCCTTGGCGTATGTGGGGAGCCGCTATATTCGATCGTCGACTACTCAAGACGCAACCACACTCTCGCAAATGAATGCCGTACTCGGTACGCCGCTGAGCGATGGTGTGAGCCGCAAGGTGCATGCTCCGCTTCTAGGTAAAATTGTGCAGGCTGACCCGGTTTCCAAAATTCAAACCCTTGTTGACGGAAGACTTAAATGGTTCGTTGATAATACTGTTGCGAATGATTTAGTATCCATGGAATCGTTTAATGAACGGGAACTTGATGGGAGTGACTGGGCGATAGTGCTGCGCCGAACTCAGCCCGTATTGTATCAATCAATCAAAAACCACACCAACGCATCGATAAAAAACGTTAAAGTCTGTGGTCCATCACTAGCAGGATTCATGTTAAAATCTACTGCACCACAAATTACTAATGATAGCACAGGCAAGCCGTTGTATCAGTCGTTTGACTATGGATCAGTCCACTCTTACCCTGGAGGGCGGTTTCCAGAGACCGACTTCCCAACAAAAGCCAAAGGTGAATACTTTACCTACACAGGTGCCGATCCAGCATCAACCGACACAACTGATGATCGCCTGAAAATGTATGCAAAATATGTTACGCAAAACCAGCGGCCGATTATTATTACCGAGACTGGCTATCATGACTACATTTGGCCAGCAACAGCAACTAAGAAGGGCCACCGCTCAACACCCCCAAAAGCCGGAGGAATCTATATGCCGCGGCTTATGCTTGAGAATTTCCGTATTGGAATCGCTCGCACGCATATCTATGAGCTGTATGATGAGCCAGCAAAGCATGAACAAGAAGCTCATATCGGCTCCTTTACGACGAGTGGTTCAGGCCCAGACTATAATCACACGCCGAAAACATGGGCAAAATCATTGCGGAACCTCAGCACGATACTCAGCGACACTACCGATGTGCCCTCGCCAGGTCGGTTGCCTTTCACCTGGGATGCGGGGAGTGCCAACAGCGAATTTGACCCGATGTTGTTCCAAAAAAGCGACGGTAGTTTCTGGATTGCTGTCTGGCGTCGTATTTCAGTCTGTGACTACAACCAACCTTCTCATAACTCAGTTGATATCACGCCATCACCTTGGACTAAGGATATTACATTCACCTTTGATGACTCTATGACATTGCCAAGCTCGGTAACAAAATATGTTGTGAATTATGATTCGGAAAATACTGCGGGGACGGCGGTATCGCTCAGCGGCCGAAGCTTTAAGTTGTCCGTTAGTCCACTTGTTCAGCTTATCAAAATTGTCTTGTAGGACTGTGGGATTCTGACCGAGTTTCGTGATGCTCATGGTTGACAGGACGTCAGGCCTGGGGTATCGTCTGTAGACGACAACGTAAACGAAAGATGGTGAAACATCATGAAACAGTTGTATAATCTCCTCACACCACACACCAAAGAAAATGGCTCTGTTAGCGTGTTGATGATGCTTATTATGCTCAGTATTACCGGGTTTATCTGGCAACGAAGCGTAGTGCCACCTGTACAGAATATGCAGGTACGCACAACGCAGGAGTTTATTGATTCACTTGGAGTGGTGGCGCATTTGAGTGCTCAGGACTATCCAAATGCTGACGGTGTTGATGCGATGCTCCGCGAGCTTGGCATTACCCATGTCAGGACAAATGCAGCAGTGACGGACAGGCCTGGCGGCAAAGGTGTGGCCTCTATAACCCAGCTTGGCAACCGGGGGGTGAAGTTTCATTTCACGACACCGAAACCGCAGGGTACTCAACCGAATGAGGCCGCTGTACGTGCGGCAGTTGACGCCCGACTTGAGTATATCCAACGCAATAATCTCGCGGCATACACTGAATCACTCGAGCCATTTAATGAGTACGACAATTCTGGAGTGAAGAATTGGCCGGTTGTGTTGCAGCAAGCCAACGGGTATCTGTATTCGCAGCGCCAAAGGGTTGGTGACGATGTCAAGGTACTTGGCCCGGCCCTGATCGGCTACAAAGTAAAAGACACGACCCGTCAATTCAAAGCTTCCGCCGGGGATCGTCTGCTCGATAGCTTTGACTACGGTAACATACACTCCTACTATGGAGGTGCCATGCCGGAAACTTCATATCCAAGCTCCCTTCCGAGCGACGCGGGAAAGGTATTTAATATCGCGCCAGGTAATCAAGCCGCTGCAACACTTGAGTCACGATTGCGGTACTATGCCTACAACATCTCGGGCGATAAACCGATAGTCGTGACTGAGACGGGTTATAATGATGATCCCCAGCATGCCAAAAGTGTCGACCAGACAACAGCAGGCGTGTACATGCCTCGTGCTTACTTGGAGAATTTCCGGATTGGTATCCTGCGAAGTTATGCGTATGAATTGATTGACGAGCCGCACACATCGCCATCGGCAGAGCAGCACTACGGGCTATTTACCTCGAGTGGTACCGCGAAGCCAGCTGCGAGTTCAATTAGTGCCATGACGACATTGCTTGGTGGCGGGAGTAGGGATTTTACCCCCAGCCCACTCACGGTTGCACTTAGCGATCCACAGGTGCGGGTCGTTCTTATGCAAAAGCACCCTGATGAGTATTGGCTGGCCTTATGGCGACCTGTATCGGTATATGATAGTTCACGCCGCAAAGCAACCCCGCAGGCTGACAGCACGCTCCAGGTAAAATTTGAATCCCCTCTTGCAACTACGTATTATCACAATCTGACCTTGAGCGGCGTGCAGGCGTCACCCCAATCAAACGTAACACTTTCGGTAGGCCCCCAGGTAAGCTTGCTTAAGATTACGAAATAATACACATAAAAACGTAACTAGCACTCTTGACATGAGAGTGCTAGTTTTCTATTATAGATACGTAGTTAGCACTATCCTGCGATGAGTGCTAAGTAAGCAGATTGCATAATAACTATGAAAGGAGGTGCTCGAGGGAAAAGCACAGTCGGAACGTCGACATTTACGTCGCGTCCCGCGCGATAGGAAAAACCGTAGGTTTTCTTATAAGCTCTTGGGCAACATATATATGGGAAAAATTATTGGTATCGATCTAGGAACAACAAACAGCGCCGTTGCCTACATGGTAGCAGGTAAACCAGAAGTTATTGCCAACGCTGAGGGTAATCGCACGACTCCAAGTGTCGTTGCGATTACCAAAAAAGGCGAGCGCATTGTCGGGCAACTGGCTCAGCGCCAGCGTGTCACGAATGCCAAGAATACGATTTATGGCGTCAAACGTCTCATTGGTCGCAAGTTCAGTGATAATGAAGTCCAAAAAGACCATGACATCATGCCATTTGAGATCGTCAAAAAAGGCAATGGTGTCGCGGTGAAGATGGGCGACAAAGATTACACGCCAGAAGAAATCAGCGCCATGATCCTGAGCAAGCTTAAATCAGATGCCGAGAAGCATTTAGGCGAACCAGTGACTGAAGCTGTCATTACCGTTCCGGCCTACTTTGATGATTCGCAGCGCCAAGCAACGAAAGATGCTGGTAAGATTGCTGGACTTGAAGTAAAGCGTATTATTAACGAGCCAACCGCCGCTGCACTTGCCTATGGCCTTGATAAAGGCAAAGAGGAAAAAATCGTTGTATTCGACCTCGGTGGTGGTACATTCGACGTATCAATCCTAGAGCTCGGCGACGGTGTCTTTGAAGTAAAATCGACCAATGGCGACACGCACCTCGGTGGCGAAGACTTTGATAACCGTATCGTCAATCATTTCCTTGATGAATTCAAGAAGGCAGAAGGCATTGACCTGAAGGGTGATAACGCCGCCATGCAGCGCCTCAAGGACGAAGCTGAAAAGGCCAAAAAAGAGCTTAGCTCCACTCCACAGGTTGAGATCAACCTGCCATTCTTGACAGCCGATGCTGACGGCCCAAAGCATTTCGAGTATACATTGACTCGTGCCAAGCTTGAAGATATCGTCAAAGATCTCATTGACAAGACTGAGGAACCAGTCCAGAAGGCTCTCAAAGATGCTGGTCTCAAGCCAAGCGATATCGACAACATCGTGCTTGTTGGTGGTATGACCCGCATGCCAGCCGTTGTTGAGAAAGTAAAGAAAATTTTTGGCAAAGACCCAATGCAGGGTGTCAACCCTGATGAAGTTGTGGCGATTGGTGCAGCAATCCAGGGCGGGGTACTAGCAGGTGATGTCAAAGATGTCCTGCTACTTGATGTGACACCACTATCCCTCGGTATTGAGACGATGGGCGGCGTAACGACGAAATTGATTGAGCGCAATACGACTATCCCGACCAGCAAATCCGAAACATTTTCGACTGCCGCAGACAATCAGCCGCAAGTTGAGATCCATGTGCTGCAAGGTGAGCGTGAGTTTGCCAATGATAACAAATCTTTGGGTAAATTCGTCCTCGATGGTATCGCACCGGCTCCACGCGGCGTCCCACAGATCGAAGTGACGTTTAACCTTGATGCCAACGGCATTTTAAATGTCACCGCTAAAGACAAGGGTACCGGCAAAGAACAGTCGATTACCATCCAAAATTCTGGCAATATGAGCAAAGATGACATCGAAAAGGCGCAGAAAGAAGCTGAGTTGCATGCCGATGACGACAAGAAAAAACGCGAGGTCATCGATGCCAAGAACAGTTTGGAAAATGCTATTTATCAGGCGAAGAAAATGCCAGATGAGTTCAAGGACAAGATTAGTGATGACGACAAAAAGAGTATTGAAGATGCGGTGAAGGCCGCCGAAGAAAAAAAGGATTCCGAGGATAAAGATGAGCTTGAAACAGCTGCAAAAGCCCTGAATGACGCCATCATGCCGATCGGCGCGAAGATGTATCAAAGTGCATCTGCTGACGCACAGAGCCAAGAGTCAGGAGATAAGAGTCAAGATGAAGGCAAGAAATCCGACGAGCCTGTCGAAGGCGAAGTGGTCGATGAGAACAAAGACAAGAAATAAAGTATATTCTAAGACTCCATAAGGATATGGTGAGCTCCGCACTTGGATAGTGCGGAGCTTTTGTGAATGATGGTTAGAGATGGTCGGTGACGTGCCACAACCTATCTATATCCGGGGGAAGTCCACGGATTCGTGCATCATTACCCGGAGAAGGGACGATATCCTTTTGCATGCTCGCCATCTCATCGGCCGTCCCAGTACCGAGCAGGTCGATAGGAGCGAATGTACCTGTGTCCACCAAGAACAGGACATAGAGACCGTTATAGGGTTTTCCATGTGTTGTGAAGTCCAGCATGGTAATCACCACTCTCTATTGGTGTCAGAACCGATGGTTCAGAGTAACAACGAATTATGAATAACAATACAATTATAAAATTAAAGTGTCAATAGTGGCATTGCTTACTTTTTGGGTTATTCCCAGCGGAAAACACGGAAAGCGATCAGGTAAATGATGACCGTTGTAACCGCCATGAGGCCGAGTTGCGGCAGGAGTTGCGTGAAGCCGTAGCCTTCAGTCACAATGTAGCGAAGTCCGTCAATGATGGGTGTCAGTGGCAAAAATGCTGATGCATGTTGTAGCCATTCTGGCATCAAAAACCGCGGGAAAAATGTACCGCTCATAAACATCATCGGGAAGACCACGATGTTGCTTAGTGGTGCGGCCTGACGTTCGTTGCGTGCCCAGCCGCCGATAGCGAGACCGATACCAAGGATTTCGATGATACTAAAGATGATAAACCCAATAAGTAGTAGCGGATTGCCGACCACATTCAGATGAAATACGGCCATTGCTACGGCAAACATAATCGCGATTGAAACAAGTCCGATGATACTCTGGGAGATTGCCATCGAACAGAAATACTGCCAGACCTTGAGTGGCGTCGTGCTGAGACGTCTCAAGATACCTTGTTTTTTAAGCTCAGGGAACACGTTAACGGGGCCAAAGATTCCCATGCCGATGAGCGCGAAACCAAGTAACCCGGCAAAGATGTAGTCAAAACTAGATAGTGATTTGTTTTGCAGGGCTTCGCTTGTAACACTAAAAGGCTCGCTGGCGTTGGTAATACTTTGGTTGATGCCCTTAAACATGCCGGTCAGTATCGCCGAGAGTGTTTGACCAGATTGCTGGCTATTTTGCGTGTAATAGACAGTGGCTTGACCGCGAGGTTTTTGGGTGGCAGGATCAATTTCGCCAAAATTTTCAGGCAGGAGCACGGTGGCATCAAGCTGTGAACGAGTCATTTTTTCGCGAGTATCATCCAGGCTTTTGGCGTCAGTCTCGAGTTTTAAAGAGGACTGTTTTTGCAGTTCTTTAACAAATTCATCGGCAAACTGCGACTCTGACTGGTTGATCAGTGCAATACGGAAGCTCGCTTCGTTGTTGTTGCCAAATATACCGCCAAACACGAAGAGGAAAATCAGCGGGAACATGATGCCGAAGAAAATACTCAGACGATCGCGGAAAAACCGACGTGTGTTTATACGTGCAAATGTCAGGATGGTATAAAATGTTTTGTTCATATTAGTCGCGGAGTCCTTTCCCAGTCATGTCGATAAAGACATCCTCCAGATTTGCCTGCTCGACGTGCTGTTCTTTTTTGAAACCTTTTTTGAGCAGGTTTTTGATAAGGTTTTTTGGTGTATCAAGCGCAATGATTTTGCCGCTGTCCATAATGGCAATTCGGTCACAGAGAATTTCGGCCTCATCCATATAATGTGTCGTCATAATGACGCTGACGCCGCGCTTTTGAATGGCGCGAATAAGATCCCAGAGGTGTCGCCTGGCTTGTGGGTCAAGTCCAGTTGTCGGCTCATCGAGGAAAAATACTTTTGGCCCATGCACAAGTGCCGTGGTTATACTGAGCCGTTGTTTCTGGCCACCAGAGAGCTGCTCAACATAGGAATTCGCTTTTTCTTCTAGGTCAACATCGCGCAAAAACTGCATGACATCCACCTTTTCACCGTAGGCGCTGGCGAATAGTTCGATAACTTCGCGCAGCTTTGTCTTGTCCTGAAACGCCGGAGTTTGCGGTTGCACGCCGATCAGGCGCTTCACTTTGTCAGGGTACGTCGTAACATTAATTCCGTTAATGCTGGCACTGCCGCCGTCGATTGGCCGAAGCGTCTCGAGCATTTCGAGCGTAGTTGTTTTGCCGGCACCGTTCGGTCCGAGGATGCCGAAGACCTCTCCTGGTTTTACCTCAAAACTAATGCCATTGACGACCGGCTTGTCATCGTAGACTTTCGTGAGGTTTTTGACTATGACGATGTTTTTCATATAAAAAAAGTATACGTGAAAGGAAAGGTATGTGCTAATTACGTCTGTATGCTGATGAGTTCAATGTCGAATACTAAATCGCTGTTGCTAGGTATATTTGGTGCTGGTGAGGCGTCACCGTAGGCGAGGTGAGCCGGTATGACAAGCCGACGCCAGCCCCCAACTTTCATGCCGGGAACACCGTCTCCCCAGCCCTTGATAACTTGGTTTAGGCCAAATGATATGGGCTTGCCAAAGTCATGAGAGCTTTGGAAAATAATGCCGTTTTTACACAGCGCCCCGGTGTAGTGCGCGGTGATTGTCGCTCCCGGCCGGACTTCCTGGCCCGTGCCGGTTTCAATATCGATGATTTGCAGCTCGTCGACGTGATCGACCGGTTCAAATTTGCTGAGTTTGGTGCCTTCGTATTTCATATATGATAAGTATAGGTGATATCACAGTTGAAGTGAAATTATAGGAGTGCAAGTACTGTGACTGACGATGTGGGGGCGATGCCCCCACATCGTCAGCGTGTGCTCTACGGGGCGACGACTGGCGTGGAGTAGTTCCAGCGGATGCCGCTTGGCAGGGCGGTGACTGTGGCCGTGGCTTCCTCGGCCGTGCCCGGGGTCATCTTGCCAGTGAGCTGCAGCTGGCCACCGTTGGCCATGCCGCTTACCGTCACCTTGAAGGTGCCAGTGCAGTAGCGTGCCAGCCGCATCTCGGGGACGGGCGCCCACGCTCCGTTGACCAGCTCTTTGACCTTGAGCGTGCCACAGACTGGGGCTAGGCCCCCGAGAACGACTCGTACGGAGTTTTGCGCGTCCGACGGGAACTCGACCGTCGTCAATTGTGCCGTGACGACGTTATCGGCTCCCAAGGTTGCCGCCAGGCCAGGATTGGCGGCGCTGGCGGGAGTCATGCTCATCGTGAATGCTGCAACTGTTGCAGCTGCGAGCAACACTTTTCGTGCCATGGTCTTACCTTTCGGGTGCAGGGCTGGCAGACGAGAGTTTCTGGCCAGCCTGATGTTCACCTGACGATTGCCAGATGCGGCGGCTTAGAGCGCCGACATAAGTAT
>CAZHGM010000014.1:0-20629 GCA_964532145.1 uncultured Candidatus Saccharibacteria bacterium
GGTCGCAGGTTCGAATCCTGTCTCCCCGACCATGATAGGTACCAGTCGTTAGACTGGTATTTTTGATGCTTGAGAGAATTGATATGTGTCTGCGACCCGACTGACATTAACTGCTAGTAGCGGTTAATCTTTTCAAAGTTTGGTCAAAAAAATAGCTTTAGCTGTTGACGAGTAAGAATATCAGTCAGGTTCGTCTACTAAGGATTTCTATTAGATATTGATGCTGTTGCTGGCGACTAATTTCTTTATGCCCAGAAATCATATCATGTTTCGTGGGTATATAATAAAATCATGACAAAGAATTTCACCTCATACCCGGCTCCCGATTTTTCACTGATTGGCGACGATGATAAACGGCATAGACTGGCGGATTATCAGGGTAGCTGGACAGTACTGTATTTTTACCCGGAGGATGATACGCCCGGTTGTACGATCGAGGCATGTAGTCTGCGGGATTCGTATCACGAGCTACTGCAAAATGAGGTGAAGGTCGTCGGTGTTTCAATGGATTCCCCGGTGAAACATCAGGATTTCAAGGCCAAATATTCATTGCCGTTTACGCTTCTCAGTGACCCTGAACGTGAAGCTATTCGTGCCTACAATGCTTGGGGCAAGAAGATGTTTGGACATGAAGGGATCTTGAGAAAGACGTTTGTTATCGACCCGGACGGTATCGTCCAAAAAGTGTATGGCCGTGTCACGCCCATTGGCCATGGCGCACAGGTGCTAAAGGACATCAAAGTGCTTCAATCAGCGCGGTAGTAAACGCTGCATGAGCGGGATACGCAGCAGCGCCCACATTGTGAGCACGGTCAGTATTCCGAGCAGCCCGTTTATCCAGAAATTACCGAGTGGGATGAGTGTTACGATAAACGGTAATATAAGTGCTTGCAAACAATAGGCAGTGAGGGAGGCTTGACCAAACGGCATGAGTAGCCATCCAAGCCAGCGTTTGAGCGGCGTGCGAATAATATGAAAGAGCGCCAGCAGTCCAAAGAACCAGACAAATGCTAATCCGATACGCAGCGGTACCAGTGGGTTGTTGGAAAACAACGGGTCAACATTGGCGCGAATGGAGATGTACGCATCACGGCTGATACTGGTCGCTGGAGACTCAACAATCCCCCAGCCATGGACAAAGAAATAACTCGTCGCCATCGTGCCTAATGTCGTGACGATCAGCAAGGTGAGCAGCTCAATACGGAGTCGCGGACGATGATGCAGCCAGGCAAGTATTGTCTCAAGCTTCCAGCCAATTAAGGCTGCGCCAAAGAACAACACTTGCCATTGCATCGTAGCTTCGTTGATGTTGCCAAGTAAACTAAGGGCGTAGATGCTAGCCGACAACCCGGCCGCAATGTACCATGTGCCGCGGCGAATCAGCCACAAGAACCCCGGCGTAACGGCGAGCATCACAGCGTAGAGGCGCAAGAAATAAATCCAATCAGAGGCAAAGTGCGTCGAAATAACTTGGCCGAGGTAGGTCCATATGTCGGCGAGTTGCCAGACTTCCGGCAGTTTTGGCAGACGGTTTTCGTTTCCGCCAAGCATAGTCGTGAACGCTACGACAGCCAAGGTGATGCCCACACACCAGACATAGAGCATCGCCGCGCGCAGCCATAATTTTTTGGATAATTCCCCGAGGGGCGTGCGTGCGCCTTTATAGGCGCGCAAATAGCCAATCAGCAGGCCAGAGATTAAGAAAAATCCTTCCGCTGCTGATACCCATAGCCGCCCTTGTCCGGTGAGGTATTGGAGAGGACTGGGCCAAAACTGAGCGTGGTCCAGAATAATAATAACGATGAAAAAACCTCTCAAAAGGTCGAGTTCGTCAATCCTCCGTGAGCGAATTTTGGTCGAAGGCATAACGACTATTATACCGAAAAAACTGAATTACGGCTGAGTGCTAGCTAACGCGGACGACTTGCGGCAATACGACGAGCTGATACTGCGAAACGATCATCGATGATCTGCGGCTCATATTCGCCATACCGATGCAAACAGGCGGCCTCCAAAAGCGCATCGGCAAATACCGGATTTTTGGGTAGCAGCGAGCCGTGAAGATATGAACCATAGACATGCCGCCACCTGGCTCCCTCGGTTTTATCACGTCCGTTGTTGCCTGCGCCTTTTTTCACGATACCGAATGGTTTTTGGTTCTCGCCGAGTACGGTCATACCGCTGTGATTTTCGTAACCGATGATATCGCCGAAATCCGTTGAAGTAACGATATTCCCGATCATGCGTGTATCACTACCGTAGGTTTCGATATCGAACAGGCCAATACCTCCAATTCGCTCGCCGTCTTTTGTTTGGAAAAAATGCCCGAACAGCTGATAGAGGCCGCAGATCACAAGCATCGGAACATTGCGCTCGCCAAGGCGAATAATCTCTGGGCCTCGCTGTAGCAGATCATCTTGAATGACTGACTGGCCGGAGTCCTGGCCGCCACCGCCAACAATGAGGTCGGTATGATCGGGTATTGTGTCTCCTGGATTCACCGCAATAATCGTTGCATCGTAACCATGCCATTCGGCGCGACGCTTTAGGGTCAGAACATTGCCCCAGTCGCCGTAAATATTCATATCGCGTGGGTACAAGTGGACGATCGTGAGCGGCTGTATTGTACGTTTCATATGTCGATCGCCTCCAGTTTGTAGCGTTTTTCTAGAATTCTCCGTAGTTGCATCATTGCAGTGTAGGTGCAAAATACTCGTTTTGGTGAGGGTGAGCGACGCAGAAACTCATCAAGGGCACGAGGTATAGCCTCGGTGACGGTACCTACTTCGACGTCGTCGTACTGAAGCCGCAATGCCATATCGTAGGCCCGTATACCTGTCACCATCTCAACTTTAGAAAACTGACTAAGATCTACATCCCATAGCCATGACATGTCACGACCGTCGGCGTAGTTATCATTGATGGCAATCATGGTAGGGGTAGGATTGTGCCTATAGGATTCGAGCGCGAGCCGAAATCCTGCAGGGTTCTTCACGAGGACAATTTCAAACGGATACCCATCGACAGTCAATGCCTCACCGCGGCCGAACGCTGGCTTAACATTGGCAAGTGCTTTTAGCAGTGAAGCAGGTGAGCAATCCTCACCGAGAATCATCCGGGCAAGACAGAGTGCGCCCGCGGCATTTTGCATGTTGTGGATTCCCTGTAGTTGCAGGTCAGCGCGCAGTGCAGCTTTGGCATTGCCAAATCGAAACCAGGCTGATTGGTTGTGTAGTTTCGCGAGCGTGATGTCGCCGGGGCGCGTCACAATAGGCTTCTGTGACGGAGTGTCCGTGCCATGAAGCTGTTGGTCGGTTGGGAAGAGTGAATAAAGCGCAGGCGCGACACCAAACATTCTGACGTCAACAGAATCTGGTGGCGTCGAAAGAAGAGTGGATAGCAAAGGGTCGTCGCGGTTAAGCACGACGCCGTCGGTACTCGACTCGGCGACCTTTGCGAGTAGGGATGCTGTATGGTCGATCTCACCAAACCGATCGAGCTGATCGCGCATGACGTTGAGCAAAAGACTATAGCGCGGACGTAAACGTTTCACAAAATGTACCGCATACGCTTCGTCGAGTTCGAGTACGGCAATATCTGCGTCAAGTTGGCCGGATGTGTCAACCTCCTGGATAAGTGAGGCGATAATACCACGGGTAAAGTTGCTGCCTGTTTTGTTGGTAAACACCTTGAGCCCATGGGCTTGCAATAATGAACAAACAATTTTGGTGGTTGTTGTTTTGCCATTGGTGCCAGAAATAACAACAACACCACGCGGGATGCCGCTGAGAACTTTGGCTGAAAAATCAGGGTCGATTTTTTCTACGATCAGACCTGGCACGGCCGACCCCGATCCGCCACGCAGCCGGCTGAGGTGGCGGATGGTTTTGCCGATGGTGACGACGTGTTTGTGGGCAATCATTCTCATTTAGTATACTACTTGAACTACCAAATTTCCCATTTCACGCCGCCTGTCATGCCTCGTCTTCATGCTATACTACGGTTATGCTTATGGCGTTTTTTTCGTGGTGGTATACCGAGGGGTGGCAGCGCCAAATGAAGCATGTCCTGCAGCGAATCGGCATACTGGCTGACATGTTTTCGATAGATGTAATACTTCGGACGTTATTTTCACCCTTCCGCCAAATTGATGCCGACAAGGTAAATGGGCCGCTTGGCGTACATGTTCATGCCTTTATAGACAAATCTGTTTCACGCATGATTGGGGCTATGGTGCGGCTGGCTGTGCTACTAGCGGGGTGTATTAGTATTCTGCTAGCATGTATGGCGGGCGTGTTGTATCTTATGACATGGCCGCTGCTGCCGCTGCTGCCGATTGTCGGGACTCTCATGATGCTCCGAGGGTGGTCGTTATGAGTGTGTTTCGATATGACAGTAATCGTTCTCGGCGCGCACGGATGTTGCAGCTGTTTACCAAACGTTTTTTATCAATTCTCTATATGGGACTTTCAACAGCCGTCCTAGCAGGAGTTGTGCTGTTGCTTATCAGTCAGCCACTTGGCTGGGTGGTAATAAGCCTCGGCGGCCCGATCGCCGCACTGCTCATCTGGCAACAGCAAGGGCTAAAATATATTCCACCCGCGCATACCGGTACGCTGGATGACGTTATAGAGTCAGAGGTGCTTCGACTTATCCCAAAGCACCCGACGCCACGTACGCTTGTCGAAGCGGCCATGCACAGCCAAAGCGCTCAGTTTTTTGTAGCTCGATTCGGACTGGCACCGCAATTTCTTCATGATTTATCCAGCGATGAGCCAAGCGACACAACGATGGTTCTTGCTACCGCAGATGAGTATCGCAAGCATGCTGCAAGCGAGCAGCTAACAGGAGGCATGGTGCTGGCGGCCGTTTGCACTACGCACCCTCAGCTCAAGAATTTACTGTCACATATGCAACTTGACGAGGCTGATATACCTCACGGTGTCGAGTGGTATGAACGCTTAATGGCTCTCATTGCCGAGGAAAAGAAGCCAAAACGGACCGGCGGTATTGCAAGGGACTGGAGCTTTGGTTGGGCAAACTTGCTAAATAGGTTCGGTCTGAATGTAAGCGACCAAGTTGCACGTGGTGGGCTGTTACATGTCCGGCTAGACTCACATGCGGCGGCACTTGAGTTTCTGTATGATACATTGAGCTCGAACGGCCGTCAAAATGCGGCACTGATAGGTCCGCTTGGTTCCGGGAAATCAACCATCATAAAGGCATTTGCCGAATCACTACTGGCAGCCGACAGCTCCTTACCGTCATCGCTTAAATTTCGTCAAGTGATCAGCCTTGATGCAAGTTCGATCATTAGTGCCTCACGGTCACGCGGTGAGCTAGAAAGCCTTGTGAATCGATTGTTCGTCGAAGCATATAGGGCCAAAAACATTATTTTATGCCTCGATGACGCGCAGTTGTTTTTGGAAGACAGACCCGGCTCGGTCGATCTTAGTTCAATTCTCATGCCAATAATAGAGGGTGGGGGGCTTCGCTTAATACTGACGATGGACGAGCAGCGTTACCTGCAAATATCACAGCGCAATCCGGCGCTGGCGAATGTATTAAACCGGCTGTCCGTAGCGCCTGCGAACATGAATGAAACGATGCAGGTAATGCAGGATCAGATTATCAGCATTGAGTTTCAGCGCAATGTGACATTTATGTACCAGGCTTTGAAAGAGGCGTATCGCCTGAGTGAGCGCTACATGTACGACCTTGCACAGCCTGGCAAGTCAGTGCGCCTGCTTGAACAGGCAGCGGCCTATAGTGAAAGTGGCCTTGTGACGGCGAATTCGATCGTCAGGTGCCTAGAGCAGACCAGCGGTGTCAAAGTTGGCCGTGCCGATACGGCGGATGAAAAAGAAAAACTCCTCAATCTTGAGCAGCTTATCCACCAGCGGATGGTCAATCAGTCCCGGGCTGTCAGTGTTGTGTGTGATGCGCTTCGTCGAGCGAGGGCCGGGGTGAAAAATGAAACTCGTCCGATCGGTACGTTTTTGTTCTTGGGGCCGACTGGCGTAGGTAAAACTGAGTTGAGCAAAGCCTTGGCGGCGGAATATTTTGGCGGCGAAGATCACTTGGTGCGAATCGATCTCAACGAATACGTCAGGCCTGATGATGTTGCACGACTTATCGCCAACGGTGCCGAAGACCCACGCAGTTTGACCGCCCAAATCATGAAACAGCCATTTTCTGTCGTGTTGCTCGATGAAATCGAAAAAGCGCACCCGCAAGTCTTGACAACATTGCTGCAGATGCTTGACGAGGGTATCCTTCGTGATATAAATAACCGCGAGGTGAGCTTCCGCGACGCAATTGTGATCGCGACAAGTAACGCCGGTGCTACGACAATTCGTGAGTTGGTCAAACACGGCTTTGATCTGGAAGATGTCGAGGCGAAGTTCGTTGATAAGCTGCTCGAAACCCAGCAGTTCCGTCCAGAATTTCTCAACCGTTTTGATGAGATTGTTCTGTTCCGTCCGCTCACTGAGGCTGAGCTGGTGCAGGTTGTCCAGCTGATGGTAAAGAGCACCAATGATACGCTTTCATCACAAAAAATCTCGATTACGCTTAATGAAGCGGCCGCAAAAAAGCTTGCTAGCATCGGCTACGACCCTCAGTTCGGCGCTCGTCCAATGCGTCGTATGGTGCAGCGGACGGTCGAAAACTTGATTGCCCGTAAAGTGCTCGAAGACTCTATCCAAGCTGGCGACATTATTACTATCACGGAAAACGATATCCAGCTTAGCTAATCTGTTATAATTATCTCATTGCGGGATTCGTATAACGGTTAATATGCAAGTTTTCCAAACTTGAGACAGGGTTTCGACTACCCTATCCCGCACCACGTTTTGATACGGTATGCCCTGATAGCTCAGCCGGATAGAGCAGAGGACTTCTAAGCCTAAGGTCGTTGGTTCGAATCCAACTCGGGGCACCATGACAACATAGGCGAACGGCAGGTGGGCTGATCTTCCCTCTCAGGCCCAGATGTAGATACCCATGAGTGCGACTGTGATCAGCGTGCTTGCTTTTATAAAATCGACACCTCCGGATCCTGTGGTATACTAAAAACCATAATTGCTATCATAAAATGTGTATAAAAGGGGGTATGATATGGCACGACTACCAACGCCTGGGGGTGATTCAGGAGACTGGGGTACGATATTAAATGATTTTTTGTCAGTAGCGCATGACACCAATGGCGCACTTAAAGCAGGTGTTGTTAGCGAAGCGACGCTCGATAGCAATCTTGCTGCAAAAGTCAACGCTACAAGCGCAACCACACTTTCTGGCGACGTTACCGGCACATTATCCGCGAGTGTGGTCGGTGCGGTGAATGGAGTGACAATTTCAGGCACACCAACTGCTGGGCAAATTATTAAGGCCACCAGCTCAACTGCAGCCAGCTGGGGTGCAGACAATGTCGGCTCACCGGTCGCACGAACTGTTGTGAGTACGTCCAGCAATATGACTGCTGCTGCCGGTAATGTTGTACTTGCCTCTGGTGCGATTACGATTACTCTTCCATCGGCCGCAAACGGCTCAGCCATAAGCGTGAAGAAGGTCGACGCAACGTCATCAACTGTTACGGTAGTAGGGTCAAGCGGTGCCTTGATCGACAACGGTACAAGCTGGATTGCGAATGAGCAGTGGACAGTGGGTAACTTTGTAACTAACGGAACCGACTGGTTCTCAGTCTAAGGCGGGGGGTATACGCACATATGGCACGCTTACCATCACCAGGCGGTGACTCAGGTCAATGGGGTCAGATCCTCAATGATTTCTTGCAGGTCTCGCACAATACGGACGGAACAATCAAACCAGGCGCAGGAGTTGTAGCTGAAAGCAATCTTGATGCCGCCTTGGCAGCGAAAATTAATGCGGCGAGTACGCTCGCAGGCGATGTTACGGGACCAAAATCAGCAACTGTCGTTCAGGCGATTAAAGGTGTAGCTATTTCAGGCACTCCGGTTGCAGGCAAAGTACTGAAATCAGTAAGTCCTACCGCTGCTGAATGGCTCGATGAAGACACAATCGCTGGAATCGTTCGTACGACTGCCGACTATACGGCGCTTAACGGGCAGACAGTACTGGCTGACTGTAGCAACAACCCTATTACGGTCACGCTGCCAGCTGCTACAAACGGGGCGGTAGTCACGATCAAAAAGGTTGATTTTGAGCTTGCGGCGGTGCTTACCGTTGTGCCTGCAAGCGGACTTATCGACGGCAATCCTAATTGGAAAACAACTGAGCTCCAGTATGGTCAGACGTTTGTTAGTAATGGTACAAACTGGTACTTGCTCCAAAAGAGCGACTCCGCCCCACAGCCGCCGGATCCACCGACTACAACTGCGGTTCGCTGGGCGGGTGATTTCCTGAACTCCACCGGGATAGTCGCACATTATACGTATGCAGCATTTGTCACATTAGGCGCGACAGAAACGGCCAATATGATTGAATATCTCGGCGTAAGAAATGTTCGAACGGACATCAATAGCAATTCAGGCCCATTTATCAACCAAGCCTATGCTAAGGGCGCTCGAACGATGCCCGTTATGAGAGCAGTGCCGTCGAAGGACCCAACCGATACGCAAATTACGAATTCAATCCAGAATGATTTGCAAGAGATGCGGGATAATTTTGCTGCAATGATTGGTACAAAAATCGATTCGCTAGAGAGCTTCAATGAGATCGACGGCAATCCGAATAGCCCTGTCCAGTTTCCCCGTGTGGCTCGGACGGGTATGCCAGCAGCCTGGAACCAAAGTGCTGACCTACGGACAAATGGGCTTAAAATGGGTAGCATGTCGCTTGTTGGTTATAAACTCGGCGGTACTTACGGCGACGCTGCAGAAATCGAGAAAGATTCCAATGGCGACGATATGGCAAAATGGTTTGACTTCGGCGTGCTGCACAGCTATTTATCGCGTGTTATTCCTGAAACTGGATACCCTGATGCGACGTGGGTAACCGCAGATTTTCGACCAACATCCGCGCCGACTGGCGCTTCAGATTCGCATGCGAAAAAGTTACAGTACTTCTCGTGGTATGTGTCAAAAGATAAGCCTATCCAGGTGACCGAATATGGGTATAAAGATACGATCATGGCCGCTCGGCAAATTTATCAGCCGAGATGGATGCTGGAGAGTTATCGCATAGGTATACAGCGGTTTTATGGCTATCAGCTTCTAGATGACAATACGCCTAGTGGTGTCTACGGATATTACCAGCACAGTGATCCGGCTGATGACACAAGTCCGTATGTTGCTACACCAATGGCCGATGCCGTTCACAACCTTACAACACTACTCGCTGATACTGCCACGACATATACCCCAACGGTACTTAACTATACGGCAACCGGTACATCAAAATTGCGCAAGATCATGTTCCAGAAAAGTAACGGTGAATATTGGCTGGCGTTGTGGCAGGCATTATCTGTTGTGGATTCAAGTAATAATTTCATTACGACATCGAAGGATACGATCACCGTTACATTCCCGGACGGTCCGCAAACGGTTCAGCTCTATCCAGATCTAAGCCTTACTCCTGATGCCGCGCAGGGACCTGGTACATCGTTTACCTTCCAAATTGGCGCTACCGTGAGTTTCGTTAAGATCACCTAGCCGTACACGACAAAACGGTACCGTCATGAGGACGGTACCGTTTTGGCTATAGTGCACTACGTATTACGCAGTTTTCTTCTTTTCGATTTTGAGCTTTTTCTTGCGAGCGCGTTTGATATCCGCACCGTGCCAGCTTTTGTGCTTTGCCATGAATCATCCTTATTATATATTAGAGCGTTATCATTCAATCATATCATTTCAGGGGGTGAAAAAACAGACTTGTTCTGGGTGGCGCATAAGCGCTATGCTAAGCGGAGACGGCACTCGGTGACGACCTCGCAGTGCCTTGGGTCTCATAGACTTCCCCTGCCATGTATGAGATGGCAGGGGAAAATACTTTTTTCCAAAATCAAAAACCCGTGGATACAACCACGGATTATTACTATGGGGCGAACGATGGGGCTCGAACCCACGACCTCCGGATCCACAGACCAGCGCTCTAACCGACTGAGCTACGTTCGCCATAGCATTACCTAATGATAAGGTGAAAAGCCTCATTATTGTAACAAACAGATACAAAAATGTCACGGCAGGCAATCAATCCCCTTGTGGTTACGTGGCAATTCTGATAGAATATTGTGTATATCATAATGCGTGAGAGTAGCGTGACACAAACACAAGAAGAGATGCGTATATGAAATACAATTATCGAACAGGTATTGCGAGCAAATCGAGAGCAGTAGGGTTCCTCACAGTGGTGCCGCTTCTGGGGATTATTGGGGGCATCTATATGCTCGCCAACACGCTTGCGCCGAATCTTCCCTCGGACGTGACTGGCGAGTCAGCACTTGTTACCCAGACACTGACAAAGCACCAGCCATCGCTCAAAGAAGATCGGCTCTATGTTCCAAAATTAGGGGTTGATGTTGCGATTGTCACGGGAGTTACTGACAAAACTCTTGAAGGTGGCGCATGGCATCGCCAGCCGCAAAATGGCGATCCGACGACAGGTGGAAATTTTGTTCTAGCAGCACATCGGTTTAATTTAGGGCTGACGCCGCAGCAGACACGTGCAAAATCGCCGTTTTATAATATCGATAAGCTTGGGGATGATGATGATGTATATGTTGACTTCCATGGTGTCCGCTATGCCTACAAGGTGACACATCGATACAAAGTCAATAGCGAGGATATCGCGATTGAAAACCGTAGTGATGCACCAAAAATGACACTGTACTCATGTGACTTGCGCGGTCCGAAGGCGGGGCGTGAAGTTGTTGAGGCGCACCCTGTCGGCACGGTGGCGTGGGTGAATGGCACTCCTAAGCTGAAGGTCAGTCAGTAGAGTACTTCTAAAACTCAAGAAGTGGCTGAATATCAGCGCCGATACTATTGAGCCGCGTGGCTAATTGTTCGTAGCCACGGTCCATCTGATAGACATTTCTGAGGATCGAAGTCCCAGGCGTAGCAAGCATTGCAAGCAGCACGACAACAGTTGGACGCAACGCGGGCGGTGCAACGACATCAGCTGCTTTCCATTTGGTTGGTCCGGAAATATACACGCGATGCGGATCAAGCATCTCGACATTCGCATTCAGTTTTTGCAGCTCCAGGAAATAAATCGCACGATTTTCATAACTCCAGTCATGCACGAGGGTGCGGCCAGCCGCGGCAGTTGAGATGAGTCCGAGGAAAGGCAAGTTATCCATGTTGATGCCCGGAAATGGCAGCGCATGAAGCTTGTCTTTTGGTGCAACGAGCGTCGATGGCTTAATCGTAATATCGACAAGCCGCGTGTAGCTGTTGCGGGCCTTGTATTCATCGCCGAGCGAATACTTAAGATTCATGCCCTCGAGTGTTGCCAATTCCAGTTCCAGAAACTCAATCGGGGCTCGTGTAATGGTGAGCGTTGAGTTGGTGACAATTGCCGCAGCGATAAAACTCATTGCCTCAATCGGGTCTTCTGATGGATAATACTCAACATTTTTTTTGATTGTTTTGAGCCCGCGAACTTTTAGAATCGTCGTGCCAATACCCTCGATTTTTACCCCCAGTTTTTGAAGGTAAAAACAGACATCCTGCACCATATAGTTTGGGCTGGCATTGCGAATAATCGTCTCGCCGTCGTGCAGTGCTGCTGCCATGATTAAGTTTTCAGTTGTTGTATCACCACGCTCGGTGAGGACTATGGCTTTTTTGGGGGAGGACTTTGTGATAGTCGCTTGGTAGTACTCAGGCTCCGCCTCAACATGCAAACCAAAATGCTTCAAACCGTCGAGGTGGGGTTCGACCGTACGCTTACCAAGACTGCATCCGCCGGCGTAAGGCAGACGAAATGATTTGTACTGGTGAAGAAGTGGTCCTAAAAACATTATGACAGTGCGGGTTTTTTTGGCGGCTTCGATATCCATGTGATCCAGCTTGAGTCGTGCTGGCGGTGTGATAACAAGGTCGTTGTCAGGCTCAATCCATTTCGTCTTGACCCCGATGCTGTTGAGTACTTCGATGATTCGGTTCACCTCCTCGATGCGCGCAACACGACGTAGCGTGGTAGTACCTTTATTGAGTAACGCCGCGCACAGTAGTGCAACTGCGGCATTTTTGCTCGTTTTCACCTCGATACTGCCGTGAAGCGTACGTCCCCCCACGATTTTTAGATTGTTGCCGTGGGTATTGAGACTGACAATTTCACTGGATAGCACTTCACCGATGCGTGCGAGCATTTCGAGCGATACATTCTGACCACCGTTTTCGATACGGTTAACAGCACTTTGACTCGTACCGAGTGCACTCGCAAATTCTGACTGGGTGAGGTCACGTGATAAGCGAGTCTCCTTGATAAGGGCGCCGATTTTTTTGCGATAATCATTCATGGTCTTCAATATATACCACATATGGTATATATTCAAGTCATATTCAAGTATTTTTTACAATGCAGCTTGCGATAAGCACCATCAGGTGTATACTTACTATATGCTGTAATTACGTAACAACTTGAGTGGGGACATAACTAATACGGAGGAATCTCTCATGAAAGATGTTACAATTGCAAACTTAATTAAGGCCGAAACAGACCGTCAACGTCACGGTCTGGAAATGATACCAAGTGAAAATCACACCTCACCGGATGTGCTGGAAGCGCTGGGATCACGGTTAACCGACAAATATTCCGAAGGGTACCCAGGGATGCGTTACTACGGTGGATGCGAATTTGTTGACCAGGTCGAAGATCTCGCACGTGATAGGGCCAAGAAATTATTTGGCGTTGATCATGCCAATGTTCAACCGTATTCGGGATCACCTGCTAACCAAGCAGTATATTTTGCATTGTGTAACCCGGGTGATACTGTCATGGGGCTGGCTTTATACTATGGCGGTCATATGACGCACGGGCTGAAAGTTAATTTTTCGGGTACGCTCTATAATTCCGTACAGTACCAGACGGGCAAGGACGGCTATTTGGACTACAAAGCCATCGGCGACATGGCCATGGAGCATAAGCCAAAATTAATCGTCGTCGGCGCTACGGCCTACCCACGCATATACGACTGGGAAAAACTCCACGAGATTGCTGACGCATGCGGAGCCTTTTTGCTAGCTGATATTTCGCACATCGCAGGGCTTGTTGTTGGCGGACAACATCCTTCACCAGTGGGGCTTGCTGATGTCGTGACAACGACAACACATAAGACCCTCCGCGGCCCGCGCGGCGCATTAATATTGAGCAACGGTAAGCCATCAACCCCCCTTAAAAAAGTTGCCGTCAGCAAGGAAAATATTCCGACATTGATTGACCGAGCTATTATACCTGGCCTGCAGGGCGGTCCACATAACCACCAGACAGCTGCAATTGCCGTCGCACTCGGTGAGGCATTGCAGCCCGAGTTTAAGGATTATGCTGCGCAAATCGTTAAAAATGCTCAGCGTCTTGCAAAAAACCTGACCGATAAAGGCTATGAGCTTGTCACTGGAGGCACCGACAACCACCTGCTGCTTATCGACCTCACCAACAAAGGCCTCAAGGGGAAAGAGGCTGAGGATGCCCTACATTCGGCGGGTATTACTGTCAACAAAAATACTGTGCCGTATGACCCGCGACCACCATTTGACCCAAGTGGCATTCGCCTCGGTACGCCAGCTCTTACCACGCGCGGCCTGAAAGAATCAGAAATGGATCAGGTCGCAGACTGGATTGATCTTGCTATCAAACATCGTGGTGATGACAAAAAACTCGCACATCTTCACCGTGACATCACGGCATTTACGGCTCATTACCCATTGCCAGGCGAGCAGCAAGCCTAACGGTTATCTGACTGTGGCGAGCAGCGATCGTGATACATTAGAGATCGATCGCTGCTTCAGGAATGAGGAGTCCGTCTTTGAATGTTCCCAAAAATTTTACTTCCGGCTCAAGGTTAATAGCGAGTTTTGCATTAACCGTCCGAATAATCAGCTGTACAACAGTGTACACTTCCTGCGCCGTTGCACCCTCCAGGGCCTGCAGCTTGAGCACATGGCTTGGGTGCAAACGGACGTTGCCCCATTGTTGCCCACGGTGAAAGCCAGCAGCGAGCAGCACATGAGCAGCGCTGGCGCGTTGAGGTGTGCCGCCATGCACCTTGCTCTGGTTGAGGATACGCTCAAGTGTCTTGCCAGTTTCGTCGAAGCTGGCAAGCTGAGTGGCTTGTTCGATGCTAACAAAAGGGTTCTTGAAAAATGAACCAGCGGTGCGATCAGGATCAATATCATGCGGATGATATATAGATCCCGCTCGACGTCGTGTTTCGATGATAACTGTCCGGCGGTTTTCTAGGGTGCTAAGATCAAGCTTCATCTCCTGGGCAATCGCTAGTGCCGCATCATAGCGTACCTCATGAATTGGATCAGCCGAAAGCTTGAAGCAGGCTCTCAGTACAACACGCCAAGGCTCGTCTTGCAACGAGCTGGCGCGGTAAGAAAATTCGATCATGTCTCGAGTGAGTGTCTCAATACGCTGGTCATGTGTATTGTATACCTCTACCCATTCCAGGGTGTCCGACACTTGTTGCCCGTAGGCGGCAATATTGCCGTATATAGCGCCGCCAACACTGCTCGGGATTTCGCTCATCAGCTCCAGACCCCATAGTCCGTGCTCGATAGCGGTTTTGACAGCATCGTCCCACCATACGCCGGCATCAACAACCAGGTGATGCCCACCCTGGGTCATGATTGCGCCGCCATGCCACATAAGTGTCGTACCTGGCAATCCTTTGTCGCTGATAAGCACGTTTGAGCCGTACCCGAGCATCCATAGCTGGTCATCAGGTTGCTTTGATAATTGATCGACCGTTTCATTGTAAGATGAAACGATAACCAGCCGCTCGGCTGGTCCGCCGAGGCGCAATGATGTGTATGGTGCTAATTCTGCGTTCGAAAGTGTCTGCACGGAAGTTACTTAGAAGCTTTCATTATTATTGATTTCATATGGCATTGTTGAGCGCGAATTGTTATTGAAATTATATGGGGGATTCAGCCTGCACGATGATGGGTCGTTATTGCAACTAGCATAATACATACTGAAAAACCCGATAGCGAGGATTGTTACGAGCGTTACAAGCGCTAATGAAACGACAGCGTAGATGAAGAACCCGTTTGCCCACTTGTTGTCGGTAGGTGTCGATGCCAGCGGCTTGCCGGCAGCATCGGTCTTTGTCCCGCGAAGTAGGAAAATGTCAATCAATCCCCATATGACGAGTACGATGATAGCTAATCCGCCGACGAGTCCTAACATCGGTACAAGCATCGAGACGTATGAGCCGATAAATACCCAGAACCGAATCCAGCCAATTTGTTCGCCGCGGTATGCACGAGCAAGTCCTGTCGGCATCACAAATACAGCCAGCAGCATCATGACGAGGTAACTTCGTGTATCTTGTACGACTGGTGTCGCTGTAGTTGTAGTCCCCGTATTTGTTTTGGCAGGCTGCGGATCAGCCGATTGTGCTGTCTTTGCTGGTAGGCTCATGATATTCCTTTAGATTAATTCTATAAGATATATTATACACCGTGTCACCAGAGCCAGTGGTCTTAGTATGACATTCGCTCACTACTGCCTTCACAAGCTACTCTTTATTCTTAATCGGGCTAAAACGATAGAATTTCATACATTAGCGTCCACAAATTCCTTTAGAGCGACCAGATCTTCTTTTGTATGGTCATAGAAATAGGTCAGGATTCCAACGGACTGTGCAGTTTCGGCAGCTTGCTTGTCATGCTCAAAGTAGATGGTATCTTCGGGCTTAAGGTTATATGCGTCCAGCAATATGTGCCAATAGCGGACATCGGTTTTCTCTGGATCGTGCTTGAGGGTAAAGACTTCGTAGGGACATTTATCGAGATTGAATTTTTTGAATTGTTCGTCATTTGCACCTGTCAGAACAATTTTACGATTCGGGTATGAATCAAACAAATCCTGCATTTCTTTAAAGACTGTACCGTCTTCACGGATAAGTCCATTGATGGCGTCTACCCGTTACTTCGTGGGCTTTTCATCTCCCACTCTAATTCCACCATCTTCATATCTGGCGTACGAGCTCCTTTGATTTGAACAGGAGGAAGCAACTCAATGTCATAGCCTTACTGTGTCAAGAACACGACTGTCCGATTTTCGTGCGTATGAAGTACAACACCATTTGGTATTATTTTTCCTTGTTTCATTCTTTACAGCATATCTCATACGTCAGAGTAATGAGTTGCTGGATATCATAGCGGAGTCCAAACTCATTTTACAGAGGCAATGAAAATTGGAAATAAAATAGAGATTGGCATCAAAACCAATCTCTATCTGTAATTTCACTTTGGTACACAGTAATAGAGGAAGTCAAAAATGAGCTTAGTACCGTTCAGCTTGCTGGCTCGTAGCCTGACTTAGTGCTTTTGCAATTGTTCGGCTAAGTTCATCACTTCTAAGTATGAGATGGTGACCTTTTGTGTTGAGCCGCATGTTTTGTGCTCCCTCCAGATACGAACCTCGTTTGCTCCATACTTGATTGTCAAAAGACGGATAGATTGAGGTAACTTTGCTGAGAATACTCTCAGGTAGCGTACTAAACGATTTAATTAGTGTTGAGCTGGGAAGCAACTCACGAACAATCTTTGTTCGCAGCAAATGACCGTTGAGGACTCCATGGAACGGTGCTGCTATTGTGATGACCTTAGCTATCCTCGAATCATTTAGAGTAAGTGTCTTAACTGCGACCAGACCACCACTGCTGTGACCAACAAGCACCACCTCTGTTAACTTTTTACCATCTATGTATTCGGAGATGTGCTTGGCGGTTGACTGTATGCCCATATTCTTTTTATGACCATAGATTGCTTGGGCGTGTACGACATTGTAGTTATCCTGAAGAGTCTTGCTGAGGTTTCTGAAATATAATGAGGTTTCATATACGCCAGGAACAACAATCACTGTTCTTAAATCGGGATTGAGCCTAGTCGGATTTTGACGAACGAAAAACGAGGCTACTTTAAGGATTGCAGCATAGCAATAATCAAGAAATCCGATAATAACTTTCATATATCATTTTCTATTGACGATAACTTCACTAACTTCCATATTCTTCGGTAAGTCGAGAATGTTTTTAACAAATACTGCCACGTCCTCTGGCTGCATCCATGATTCATCAGTAGGGTTCTCGCCTGTTTTCTTAAAAAATCCTGTTTGCATACCACCTGGACAAAAGCTAATGACTCTACATTTGGTGCCTTTGAGCTCTTCTTGCAGAGCCTTTGTGTAGCCTCGTTCAGCCCATTTAGAAGCAGTATAAACAGGGTGGGCAGGATTGCCTTTTGTTCCTGCTGTCGAGATAACGTTCAAGACATCTGCTTCATCTTGCTTGATTCGCTCAATTAGCTCGGAGGTAAGCAACATTGGTGCTTTTACATTTGTAGACATGAGACGCTTAATCTCGTCTTCTGTGATACCACCAAAACGTTCTTCGCTAAACGTGCCAATGCAATTTATAAATGCTTTAATTGGCTCGGCGAGTTCGAGTATCTGGTTTGCTGCCTTTTGTATTTCTTCACCTTCTCGAAGACTTAACACGATGTTATGGTCGGCATATTCGCATTCACGCCGAGAAATATTAACGACTTTCTCACCAGCTTCTTTATAGAGTTTCGCTACCTGTAGGCCTAAGCCGTCGCTTGCACCTGTGATTACTATCATTTTACCGCCACCACGCTTACTTCAATCGTTGCACCTAGGGGTAGTTCCTTCACACAAATAGCCTCACGAGCAGGAAGGGGATTGTTTGCAAAGAACCTTGCGTAATGTCTGTTTAGGTCTGCCATCTGAGACATATCTGTTACATATATAGTTACTTTTACTATCTTGTAGAAACTCGAACCTGCGTCCTCGAGAATATTGGCGATGTTTGTCATTATCTGCTGAAGTTTCTCTTGAACTGTACCTTCAACGAGCTTTCCATCTGGAGAGTTATGGATTTGCCCTGAAACATATATGGTATCGTTTGCTACGATGGCTTGTGACAGGATTGAGTCAGCACTCGGTGCATGTTCGCTCGTTACTTTTTCTATCACAATTCCTCCTCTTCTAGTAATGGGTAAATGTCAAAAGCAACTTCATCGTAAGGATGCGCTCGCTTCATAGCTTCAATGGCGGCTTTGGCGTTTTCTCGCTCGCAAACAACTTCGACTCGCTCTTCTTCGACTATCTCTAGATTGTTTGCAGTACCAATATGAGGGCTTGCTTTGTCAGATGGAATAAATCTGCCCTTACCAGTAACTGAGTAGCTGCAGTAACTGTATTCGCCAATCTTACCGGCACCAGCCGAGCCTAGAGCCTCACGAACTTTATTGGCATTGGCATGTGGTACAAAAGTGACGATTTTTACTTTGTTCATTACGCATATTTTACCACTTTTCACAACATTCAACACTCGTCATTTAGACTGTCATTCAAATATGACTTTTATCCATGCAAGTTCATCGTCTAGATGTTCATTCAACCTCAGTCGCTCCACCAACCCCTCCACCACCACAAACTCCACATAAATAGCCACATTCGTGTAATTGGGCTCAATACCATCTCGTTCTAATTCTTCTTGGATTCTGGTGAGCTTCATACTTTAATTTTAATGTGCACCCAAAAGCGTGAATGCAGCCAAAAGATGACAGTCAGCAAAATGACGCCGCAGGAAATGACGACTGCTATTCGTAAAGAAATATCAAAATATACGATTATGGACGAGTTCTTTCAGTGGACATGCCAGTATCTTGATGAGTTTCATGAAGACGAGGCAAAAAATCGAGAGATAATCCTCAATAACCAAATGAAATCGATACGAGAGATAGAGCGTGATATCAACGACCTACAGCGAGCTATATATAAGGGCAAAGTAGACGATGCCTTTTATAAAAGCGAGAAACAGGAGCTAGATGACAGGTTAGTTCTACTGCGTGGTCAGTTTGAAGACCAACAAAATGCCAACAAGCGACACCGTCAACTACTCGAAAAGTATTTTAACTTCGCCCGCTATGCGAAAGAGGACTTCGAAAGTGACGATGACTTAAAGAAAAAGGAAGTCTTGTCGATTATAGGTCAAAACTAGTCCCGAACAGATGAAAAAAGACGCTTTCGCGCCTCTTATTCAACTATGGTACCACCTACCTGACGTATTACGAATAGAGTGCTACCAAGCAATTATGCATATCTCTAAAGAATTGCGCATATCTAGAGAGTATCTAGGGTTTAGCTCACCCAGCTTGGCAGCTACTTAGGTTTTCTCAAGGTACCAACTCAAACTTTGTTACTGCTATTTCCCGTCCTTGCTTTATGGAATAAAAAACAGTGTCCTCTACGGCTACAAAGCCTAATGATGCATAGAATAATTTGAGCTTCTCATTATCCGCCAAACAGTCCAGCCTAATGGGTGTCAACATACTGAAATTTGCTCTAACATCGGGTAGCATTTGGGCTTCAAAAAAGCCTTGTCCACGAACAGTATTACTAGTGGCAATCTTGGCAAGATACAATGCAGAAGGCTGACCATCTAAATCATTCCAAATTGCAGCGTTAGGGGAAGTGGTTGCAAGAAGTGCGCCGTCTATGCCTTGATTGTTATCCCAACCAAAAAGAGCATTAGTTGCTATGAGTCCACTGGCAAAGTCTTCGTTTATTGGGTTGGGCCAGTCAATATGGCCTACAGAATTAGCATGCCGAGAAGCTTGGCTATATAAGTCAGTTATTGCAGAAGTGTCTTCAGGCACCAATAGTCGCATGTGTAAACTATACCAGCTTTGGGGTGGCCATTCGAATCAGCTAGAGGTGTAACCAAAATCAGCACACTTTATCGACATTTAACAGAGGTCAATTTATAACAAGAATATGGTACACCCGGCAGGATTCGAACCTACGACCCTCTGTTCCGAAGACAGATGCTCTAATCCGCTGAGCTACGGGTGCGCGTCAGCGCACATTACATTCTCGGTTTGGCACATAACCTATGTGCCAAAGCCTACCATTTCATGGCGCTTCCTTTTGCATATACAAACAGCGTAAAAACAAGTGTTACGTTTGGTTTGTATCTGCATAAATCGCAAGGTACAAAACCACATATATCACAAAAGAACAGAGGTGATTATAGCAGAAAATTGTTACAAGTACCACTGCTCTATCCTATTCAGTTGATTCAGGTCGTTACAATAACAGATAAGCCCATTTACTCAATTGGGGATCCTTCAGCGTCATATAATCGCAAGTATGCTCTATCCAATTGATTAAAATTAAGCTGTTTGGTTTACAATTATGTAATACGCCCCGTTAGCTCAATTGGATAGAGCATTGGTTTCCGGTACCAAAGGTTGCAGGTTCGACCCCTGTGCGGGGTACCAAAAGCGAACTTTTCGGGAAATTGCGGCGTGAAAGTGCCGTTTTTTCTTTGGTTGCGCTCCGCGCAGGCCTAGAAAAAACGGCACTCATGCGCCGCAATTCTGACTTTTTCCCAATTTTGGTAGCTTTTTACGACTACGCTAGAACCTATTTTAGCACGAAG
>CAZHGM010000014.1:20647-23839 GCA_964532145.1 uncultured Candidatus Saccharibacteria bacterium
TGGTTATCTTTTTTGTAATTCACCCGCCGTATTTTTTTTGGAAGTTGAGAAGGTGTTTTCTGGTCGGTTTTCACGCTGTTAGCGTGATATAATTTAAGATATGAAAAATGCAATCCTTATTCACGGCAAGCCAGGCAAAGACGAGTATTATGACTCTACTTTTCCCTCTGCGAGCAATTTTCACTGGTTTCCATGGTTGCAAAAACAACTAGTGATAGTAGGTACCCCAACACAAACACCCGAGATGTTTATGGCATGGCAACCCGACTACCGTATCTGGTCAAAAGAACTTGAGCACTATGAGATTACGCCAGAAACAATTTTGGTTGGACATAGTTGTGGCGGCGGCTTCATCGTTCAGTGGCTGAGTGAGCATAAAGATATACACGTCGATAAAGTTGTGCTGGTCGCGCCTTGGCTTGGACCAATCGGAAACAACGAAACAGATGACGAACCAATTGGCGGTTTTTTCAAATTCGATATTGACCCCAAGCTGGTCGATCGGGTTGGTTCAATCACGATTTTTAACTCTGATAATGATGCTGAGAGTATCCATAGTGCGGTCAACCGCATACGTAAAGCAATTCCGTCCGTGCAGTATAAGGAGTTCCATAATCACGGGCATTTTTGCGGTAGCGATTTAGGTAAAGATGAGTTTCCGGAATTGCTGGAGGTAATAACGAAAGAGGCGGCACAATGAAAAACGCGATAATTATTCACGGCACAGAAGGCTATCCAGAAGAGAACTGGTTTCCATGGCTAAAAAATGAGCTAGAACTAATAGGTTATAACGTCATCGTGCCTCAATTCCCGTCGCCACCAGTTGTGCCAGCAAAAATCTCTGAGTGGTTTGGCGTATTGGATGAATACAAAGACAATATACATGAGGAAACGTTGCTTATTGGCCATAGTTTAGGCGGCGTATTCACTCTAAGAATACTGGAAAAGCTAGATAAACCCGTCGCAGGAGCATTTTTAACTGGCACTCCGATTGGCGAGAAGCCGATATTAAATTACGACAGAGATGTTGCGTTTAGCGGCTTCAACTTTAACTGGGAAAAGATAAGACAAAACGCAAAGCGTTTTGTAGTTTTTCAATCAGATGATGACCCGTATGTTGGACTTGAGAACGGTAAAAAGTTAGCGGAAAATCTTGGAGTTGAATTGCATTTTGTGCCAAATGCAGGGCATTTTAATACGAAAGCTGGCTATACGAAATTTCCTGAGCTTCTCAACGAGATTATCAAATGAATCGTATCGAATCTTAGAACAAAAAGTCCGCGACTTGTACGCACAGAAAAATACTAACCGTGACGAGTGGGCAGATTGGCTAGCAGATAATCATGTATTTATTGTTGCAGACAATGCTAGCGTACTTGCGCAGCGATTTGGGGCAAATGAAGAACTCGCGAAAGCCGCGGCGTTACTACATGACATTGCAGATGCGACGATGAGTCGTTTCGATGAGAATCACGAAGCGGAAAGTATGAAAATTGCACGGAAATTTCTTCAAGAGTGCGGCTATAACGACCAAGAGATAGTCATAGTCGTCGATGATGCGATAAGGTTGCATAGTTGCCATGACGGCAATACACCCACCACCCTAGAAGGCAGAATACTCGCTACATCTGATTCTCTCGCCCACTTGCAGACTGACTTCTACATCTATGCAACATGGATTATGGGCAAAAATACTTCGCTTGATGAAATAAAAGCGTGGGTGCTTAAAAAACTTGAGCGAGACTTTCACAACAAAATATTGTTTGACGAAGTAAAAACAGAGGTCCAGCAAAATTACGAAATGCTAAAGGAATTATTTTCTCGATAAATGCATTTGATTAGTATCGTAACGTTATAACGAAGTTGTCGGCCTTGCCGACGGAGCGAGGCCCCAACGCCTCTACCGACCTGTTCGGTAGAGCGAACCGACCAGAAAACACCTTTTCAACTTCCAAAAAAAATACGGCGGGTGAATTACAAAAAAGGTAACCAAAGGTTTTTCTGGTCGGGCGCAGCGCGGGCTATGCCCGCGCAGGCGTTGGGGCTGAGCTTTAGCACTTCGTGCTAAAATAGGTTCTAGCGAAAGCGTAAAAACTTACCAAAATTCTTCTTTGTATTACAAAGTTGCCGTAAGCGCTACCCAATATTCAGCATGTGCTACACGACAACACTACATTCATTAACGCCATGCACGGGGTGGTTTGGCGGCTGATAAACCATTCTTAGCTAGCAATAGATCTAATTGCGAGTACAATAGACACAATGACTGAAACGAAACTACCTGCAGATGAACTGATAGATTCCCTGCAGGAGTCGGAGACGTATAGCGTCAAAGTGCTCGATATGGATGCAGTGATACTGTCTTTTAACAAAAGCGGATATAGACATATGGAAGTTGATGATCCGAAAACAATTCTCGGGCGTAACTGGCTGTCGTATTGGAAAGATGAAGCTGATACGAAAGCGAAAGCAGCGTTCGAAAAAGCGCGCAAAGGTCGTATTGGGTACTTCGAAGGGCAGCGAATGACGGAAAAAGGCACGCCAAAATGGTGGGAAGTGACAGTAGTGCCGTTAAAGAATGATGTGCATGATGTTCAGTGGATACTTGTGATGAGTCGGGATGTAACCGAACTTCACGCTTTGCGTAAGGAACTTGCTACTCTGAAGGCTAAGTAGACACTCACCAAATCTCAATGTGAGCCTGATTACAGTTTTATCTATCTAACTAACCTATAGTAGTGATCGCTATCACAATGAGGAGTAAATAACATGGCAGATATGGTAGTGGAGCGCGAAAAGAGTAGTTCAGCAGGTCCGATTGTCGCAGTGGTCGCAATAGTAATTTTGGCATTTTTGGCGTATTTAGCTTGGCAATACTTTGGTGGTACTACCCCTAGTACAACGAATGTCAATGTCACGACGCCGACTGTTCCCGCGAATAATGGACAATAGTTACAATAGTTTCTACTTTGGTGCAAAAGAGGCGGTCTACCGCCTCTTTTGTTGTCAGAACAGGGGTAGTGTAGTACAATATGGTCTTGTTACGGTAATTCCTGTAGCGAAAACAAACCAAAAATGACGTGTACCCACCCAGTAGTGAGCTTTCGACCTACGGTCGATCCATATCGCACATGTCGAAAGTCTACTACTGGGCCAGTAGCTCAGCTGGTTAGAGCACCTGCCTCTTAAGCA
>CAZHGM010000015.1:0-21281 GCA_964532145.1 uncultured Candidatus Saccharibacteria bacterium
AAGGAGAATTACATGAGTCACGAAGTTAATATTCACGAGGCCCAGACCAAAATTTTACGCGAATTACTGTTTTTACCAGAGGTGAATTTCGCCGCATTACAAAAAGCTTCAGGTCTAGAGAGTGACCACGATAAGTTTCATATCCGGCGATTGGTCGAACTCGGCTATGTTGAGAAGGCTGGCGCCAGGTATAGACTAAGCGTTAAAGGCAAAGAGCATGCTAACAAACTTGATAACGATGCCGGGGTAACTGAGCGTCAGCCAAAGGTTGCTGTCATGCTTGTTATCGAACGTGAGCGTGACGGAGTAATAGAATATTTATTGCAACAGCGTCGCAAACATCCGTATTTTGGGTATTGGAGCCCACCAACCGGCAAAATCCTTTGGGGTGAGTCGATCGTTGAATGTGCCGCCCGCGAACTTAAAGAAGAAACCGGTCTAACGGGTAGTTTTGAATATCGCGGTATTAATCACGAGCGAGTTGTGCATGATAGCACGCATGAAATTATTGAGGATAAAATATTTCATTTGATGTTCTGCAATACTGTTCATGGTGTGCTAAAAGAGGAGTTTGACGGGGGCAAAAACGTCTGGCGGACACTAGATGAGATGCAGCATGAGCCGAAGCGCTATAAAAGTTTTGACCAGGAAATGCGAGCCGCCATAGACGGTGTATTACTAGGCGAGATCGTGCATCACTATAGTAATGGCGAGTTTTGATGTTATAGTGCATTGAGTATGACAAGATGCTCGATATGGGGCGTACGAGGGAAAAAGTTGTAGCCTTGATGGTGAATAATCTGGTATTTTTCGAGTAATAGCTCGACGTCACGGGCTTGAGTGACGGGGTTGCAGCTGAGGTAGATGATGCGTGGTGGTTGTGCGCTCAGGAGGCGCTTGATAACGTCGGGGTGCAAGCCGGCTCGTGGCGGGTCGAGAATGACAATTGTGTCGGGTGTGATGTAGTCGAGCGCTTTTTCACTCGGGGCAAGTATCGCCTGGGATTGGTTTTTTTGATCTGTTATGTTTCGCTTCATTTCACGTACGGCATGTTCGTCAATCTCAACAAGTGTGCAACGATTACCGCCAATTGTTAGACCGATGGTACCAACTCCAGCATAGAGATCAACGACGTTGGTGGTCGGATCGAGCGAAGCGGCTGGTGCGACGACGAAATGCGCCATGTCACGTAGCGCCCGCTCGTAGACAGGGAGATTCACCTGAAAAAATCCTTCAGTCGCATAGCGGAATGGAATGCCTAAGATGGTGTCAGTGAGTACGATGTTGCCGAACGCTGCTAAACGTTCAGTGATGCGGCTAGCCGGACTGCGCGGATCGGAGTAGATGACTTCGCCGCCTTGTGCGGGGAGCATTTCTGCTTCTTCTATTGTGATAACGTGTGGTAACTTTTCTTTGGTGTACAGTTGCCAGACGCAATTTCCCTGCTGATCGCAGCGAATCAGCAAGGTTTTAAGCTGCCGTGCTGTGATGGCTTTTGATTGTAGCAGATCGCGTATCTGACGAGCTAATACGTTGATTTCTTCATGCGCAAGTGATGTACCGCCAACAGGGACTTTTCCTTTGCCGCCGCGCCGGAAAAATGACAGGTCTAGTTGCTCTTCTGTATGGATGCTCGCTTCCCGATTCTTCTTCAGCGAATTGTTAGGGTGCTCCCTCCCCTCAGGCCTTGCCACTCGTTCCGCCTCTAAAATTTTTGTTTCCTCCAAAGAATTTTGGGTGCTGCCCCGACTCGTATCACCCGAGACTAGTGAGGATCCGAACCAGCTGAATTCGATCTTATTGCGATACCCATATAGTCGGTTGTCAGAATAAAGCGAAATATCTTGGGGTAATACAACCGAATGAAGCGAAAACGCTTGTTCTATCAGCTCGGCCTTATGGCGTTGCTCGGCATCAAAACTCATAATTTGCCACGGACTTGTGCTCAAGTAGCTATCGACATCGACGGGAGCAATTCGTTCAGGCGATGGTGATATAACCTCCGTGACGATACCTTCGACAAGTTTGGACTTCTTTTTGGTAGTACGGAATTCAACGGTTTCGCCAGGCAATCCACCCCAGGCAAGGGCCTTTTTACCATTCTCTAGCGTACCAATCGTTTGCCCGCCGCCAACAATTGCTGTCAATTGGACAATATGCGATACTGAAGTACTGTCCTTTTCTTCTCTTCCCATCTTTCAGTCTCTCGGTCTTTCCGTCTTACTTATACTACCAGCTGCCGCTGCTGCCTCCGCCCGAGAATCCGCCGCCTCCGCCAAAACCACCCCAGCTTCCACCACCACCCCCAGGGCTGCTGCCGCCCCAGCCTCCAGCCCACCATGACGGTGCTTCACCGCGGCGAATTGATTGCCGGTAGTTTTTGCTAACGAGGTAATCAAATAACAGACCGAAGAACCCTGTGACAAATGCTGATACGAGTAATGTCGCAATTGTGCCGCTGATGAGTGCGCCGATGCCGAGCCCAAGTATGCCGCCAATGATACCTCCGGGCCACCAGCGTTTACTGCGACCTAACATCGAGGCAAACCATGAGACTATCGTAACGAGCAAATATCCAGCGAAGACGAATAGTCCCAACCAATCATCAGCATTAGCTGCCGATATAGAAGAGGCTTGAAGTTGAGGATCATCGGTGGCATTGATTGCGAGTATCATTCCGTCAACACCCTCGCGGATACCCTGGTAATAATTACCCTGTTTGAACTGTGGAGTGATTCGATTACGGATAATCTGCCCGGCACGAGAATCAGTCAAATCACCCTCCAGTCCGGTACCGACTTCGATACGAAGTTTGCGGTCGTTGACTGATACGATGAGCAGCGCGCCGTTGTTTTTGCCTTCTTGCCCAATGCCCCAGTTTCTTGCAACGTTAAGACTGAAATTTTCGATGTAGTCGTTCTCAATGGAGGATACGGTCAGTATACCGATTTCCACTGAGGTCTGCTTTTCATAGCTGGCAAGCGTCGAATTAAGGTTGGCTTCCTGTTCATCACTGAGAATGTCGGCTTGGTCGACGATGTAGTCGCCGCCGGTAGGTGCTGGCGGAATCGGCGCCTCGGCACGTACTTGTCCCGGGTGAAATAAACAGAGACAAATGGAGGCAATGAATAGAAGCCGCTTCATAGGCTGCTTTTACTGAGCCGGCGCTGGTTGTGTGGTATTGAAGTCAACTTTTGGAGCAGTTTGTGCATTTTGGTCGGCGGCAAAGTATGGGAACTGGTCAAATCCAAACAGAGCGGCAGAGATATTAGTCGGGAAACGCTGAATTTTGGCGTTGTAGACTTGGGCAGTTTTGCCATAATCGGCGCGCGCGACTTGGATTCGGTTTTCAGTTCCCTCGAGTTGTGTCATAAGGTCTTGAAAGGCGGCAGTTGATTTCAGGTCGGGATAATTTTCAGCGACCGCAATAAGTCGTCCGAGTGCTTGAGACAGTTCGCCTTGGGCATTTTGGTACTGCTGCAACTGCTCTGGAGTTGCTTTACTTGGGTCAATCGTAACCTGCGTCGCTTTGGCGCGGGCATCGATGACTTTTTGGAGTGTTTCTTGCTCGAAGTCGGCCGAGCCTTTGACCGTGTTGACGAGGTTCGGCACCAGGTCGGCTCGCCGCTGGTACTGGCTTTGCAAATTGTTGATGGAGCCGCGTACGGTCTCACGGCTACTGACCAAGCCGTTGTAACTGCCTGCGAGCAGCAGCCCAAACAAAGCAATGACTGCCGCGATGATACCAAATAATGTCCAAGATCGTTTCATATTATCTCCCGTTAGATATAGATAAGTATACAAACACCCGAGCAAATTTACTAGTGACGTAGGACGGTCTGACCGATACAATAACTATATGAATTTTAACCTAACGCGCATGATTGCCCGGCTGCGCGATGAGTATCGGCGCGATCGATCACGCTTTGCACTTCGCGTGACAGTAGTACTGTTGGCGGTTGCACTGTTGTTTTTCAAACGGACATTTTGGACGCCTGATACACTGCTACTGATCGTGTTGATTATTGGCGTTGTCTTTGGCCGGACTCGTGAGTTTATTGTGCGTTTTGTGCCGTTTCTCGGCATGTTGGTGGTGTATGACAGTATGCGGAGCTTCGCAGATGATTTGAACAAAAACGTACATTTTTGGGAGATGATCCGATTTGACCACTGGATAAGTGGCGGCGTGCTGCCGACAACCGTCATGCAGAACTGGTGGTGGGAGGGGCGCGTTGGAGTATTAGAATTTTATTTCTATTTTCTCTATACGCTTCATTTTTTGGTACCGCTGATTGTTGGCCTGATGCTATGGAAATTCCGCCCGCGTTTGTATTGGCCGTTTGTTTGGTCGATCGTCGGTATTAGTTTTGCAGCATTCATCACCTATATCATCTTTCCGGCAGCCCCGCCGTGGATGGCCCGTGAACTTGGCTACATCGTCGAGCCGCTCCACCGCATTTCAAGTGACGTGTGGTGGGCGATGGGAATAACGAATTTCTCAGAAGTATATAAGAACTTGTCGCCTAATGCTGTCGCTGCCGTACCATCGCTGCACTCCGCCTACCCGCTGATTGCAACTGCGTTTATGATCAAAGGCTTTGGCTGGCGGCGCTGCGGCTGGTTGCTGCTCTACCCGCTATCTATGTGGATTGGTGTTGTTTATCTCGGCGAGCATTACGTCTTTGACGTCATTGCAGCAATCGTGTTTGTAATCGTTGGATTATGGTGCGTGCGATATGGCTTTCGTTTGTGGCGGCGATATCACTACGAAAAAGGTCTTAAGAGAACTTGACAGCTTGCTGACCGTCACGCTCAGGCGATACCCATGTTGCATGGGTTGGCTGCAGACGCAGGACTTTTTTGAAGTGAAAAACACATTTGATGATAGCAAACAACTGCACAATATTCATGACATAGAATAGAAAATACATCGGCGGCGTGTAGAGTGTCATTTTGATTTTCTCGCGGCGTGGCATATGCTCGTCCGGCCATACATTCCATAACAAGTAAAGCGTTATCATGCTATAGGCGCCTACAAAGGCCTGAGGAGTTAGCGCCAGATAGCTAAGGAATACGATATAACCTAGCAAAATTGGCTCGCATAGCACGATCAGCTCGCCTAAGAATGCAAATGGTATGCGATACCAGGTCAGTGCACGGCTGTATTTGGTGTTGCCGTTTAGGAACAGCTGGCGGTATTTTAGCAGGCTCTGCAAACTACCCAGTTTCCAGCGATAACGCTGGCGCAGGAGTGCTTTGAAGGTTTGAACACCCTCAGTCATTGCGACGACATCGGCACCGTAAACGAGTTTGTAGTGCTTGTTGCCGCGAGAGGCAATTTTGAGGCTCAACGCAATATCCTCAGTTTGAATATCGTCATCGTAGTAACCAACTTCCTGCAGCACGCTGCGACGATACGTCGAAGCAACGCCGCCGACGATAAACTCACTGTTGGTCACCGTGTAGAATTTCTTGGAGCGGTAACCGACCATGTACTCAAATTTTTGCAGCAGTCCGAGCAGCGTTGTCGTGTGCAAGACACGGACGTTAGCAGCAACGCCAGCTACGGTCGGATCATCGTAGAAATAATCAACGGCGTTTTGAATTGCGTTCGGGTGGAGCACTGAGTCAGCGTCGAGTGTCATGACAAAATCGCCTCGTACGCCGCGGCGCAGCGCATAATTCAGCGCGCCAGCTTTGCCGACGTTTTTAATGCAGCGCAGTATTTCAATGGGACGCGTGAAGTCGCTGTGCTCGCGGATATAGTGCTTGACGATTTCGTAGGTCGCGTCAGTTGAGGCATCATCAATAACGATTATCTCAAGGTCGCGCATGCTGCTGCGGCGGACTGAATCCAGACAGCGGACAATTGATTTTTCTTCGTTGTGTGCTGGGATCAGTATCGTAGCGCGGCCGTTGCGGCGCAGTCGCTCGCGTTTGCGCTTTTCTTTTTTGAACACGCTCATGTCGTAGAAATTTGCCCCCATGATGTAAAGGCCGATGTGGACCAAATTGGTAATGCTTACGAACATGAAGAGATAGAATAAAATTGCAAAAATCATATTAATCCACCTTTGTGAAATCAAATGTTAACATGTGGCGCTGTTCGTACCATAGGCCAGAGCACGTTTGTAGGGTAAGCACTGGGGAGTTATGCGGCTGCAAATATGCTGTACTGCGAGGGTCGACATCGGCAATTTCCCTAAGCGTGTAGGTGAAACGGTGATTATTATCAGTCGTGATTACAGCTGTGTCACCGACCTTAGCATCAACCAGTTTCGTAAATACTGCCCAACGGTTATGACCGTAGATGAATGTGTTGCCCGTCTTGTTGTTTGGCTCAGACGTAATAGTCGCGAAATGAGCCTTTTCTTTTGATAGTGTCCATTCATGGGTTTTTTCATCGTAATACCCTGGGACAATATCAACAGCTACGCCAACACGTTCCACCTCGATATGTACTGGCGCGCCTTTTATTTCCGGAACTTCATTGACAATCGGCCTGGAAGTATCCTGACTCATCGCAACCACCGGAGTAGTGCGTGAGATACCTCGAAAGAGCACTGGTGTAGCGATGAGTATCCCTGCCAGTATCCATAACAATCCGATTTTCATAATCAACGAATAATTCATAGTTGTGTAATCCTCCCCGAAAGAGTTGAGGCGAGCTATGCGGTATACCGCCGCTCGCCTGCTCTTAAGATGGTTGACAGCGAGTGTTACGCCTTGTTAGCGCGTTTCGCTGCCTGGCGGACAGCTGTTGTTGCGATAATCGCCACTCCGACAAGCGTTGTGACAACCGATGCTACAAGCAGAAGTTCGTTACCCCCGGTGTTCGGCAGTAGCGCAACGCCTGCAACTGTCGCGATTGGTCCAACTGGACTTTGGTACATAGCTGTACTCCTTATTACGTTTGTGTAAAGTCTGCCAAGCAATTGAACAGATGTCCATACAACTCCACAACTCTACTGTTTATTAGTATACACCAAAAATGCAAATTTGTAAAGTTTATTTTTAAACAATATTTCTTATGCTAATTTTTGTACCACGTACTGTCATCGAGATAGCCCGTAACAGGGTTAGATGTTCCTGAGACAATGATCTGCAAGCTGCTGCTCGAAACGTTAGCTGACGACGGAACGTATTGGAAACTGACGGTTTGTGCGCCAATAGTATTGACGGTTTGTTTGTACTGGCCCGAGACCCAGGCCCCATTGGCATCGTATTCATCGATATAATAGCCTACTTCACCCCTGTTAAGTGCCGTGATGTTGACATAGTTGCCAAGTGTGTAGCTGGCTCCTGCCGATACGGCGACAGGACTTGAGAACAGATGAGCGGTTCCGTTTGCTTTACTGAATTTTACAGCGTTAACTGGGTTTGTTGGAGCGCCGTGGTTGGATGAGTCTGCGGTGAATGTGAGAGCGTCATCAGAGCGCCACGTGCTGAGATCAGCGTCAAATGCCCCATTTTGTACAAGATTTGTTGGTGCCGTCGTGTCGCGAGCAACGCTGAATAGTTCAATGTTATCGATGAATGAATTGACTGAGCTGCCAGGTGTGGTGTAGATCTGAAGACTTGCTTTTCTGACAGCAGACGATGTTGGCTGGTACAAGGTGTTGAAATTCTCGACGTATGCGCTTATTTCTCGGCCTTTGTATTGTCCAGAGATCCAGTTACCGTTGGCATCGAACTCATCGATGTAAAAACCGATTTCACCGTTATGTAGCGCGCTGGCATTGAGGTAGCTCTTGAGGGCATACAGGGATGAAGAACTGACATCTACACGAGGCGAGAATAGATGTGCTTGAGCAGTTGATCCAGTCGCGGCAATCGAATTGCTAGCTTGTGGGAAGGCGCCATTGCCATTGGAGCTGATATAAAATGCGCCAGGTGTATCAGTTCGCCAGCCGTTGGCAAATACTCCGTTCATCCCAAAGTGAGGTAAGATATTGCTAGTTGGTTTGACCGTACCTTCAGTGACATTGACGTTTGTAGCGAGTCCGGTGGCTTGTTTGGACTGCACGTAAGCGGCCAGTGCCTCAAAATTGCTATTTGACCACTGGTAATCACCTGACTTTGTGCTTGGATTTGGTACGATATCGTGAAACGTCATCACAAGCCATGTTTTATGGTCGATAGCGTAGTCAACTTTGGCTTTTGCGGCAGTTAATGTCACGGGGTTCTGTACCTGGAAATTGTTAATGAGACGCTCATTATATGGGTAACGGTTATCATTCTGATCGGCAAAACCGCGGTGAGAGCTGTAGTATTTCGCGATAGTCTTCAGCGTAAAGTTGTTATAGTCACCGTACGGCGAAGCAAAACTCTGCGCTTTGATCCCATGGGTGATCAAATCTGTCTTGCTCTGCGATAGCTCAGTTACAACTTGGGCAGGCGTTAAAGGCTTAGGCTGACCGTCACTCGCATCAAATGATGCTAGATAAGGATGAGAAACAGTATGAGAACCAATCTCCCAACCATAGCTATCCTGTAGAGCCTTGAGTTTTATCCAGTCCATGTAGCGTTTGCTGGTATCGGCGTGGCATTTGTTGGGAGTGGTCGTCATACCGATACAGCCGGTTATGGCGTACATTGTGCCCTTGAGCCCATATTTTTGTAGAATCGGTGCAGCATTGTTGTAGGCATTCATTCGTCCGTCATCAAAACTAAAGGTAATTTGAGCCTTAGCTGGCGATGGTATCGCAATAGCCTGGACAGGAAGTGTGATCCCGCTTACGGCAATGAGCGACAAAAGAATGCCGAGTGCTATGTTTCGAAATCTGGTAGTAATTTGTTTCATAATAATGACAAGTCATCCTGACATGAATGGCTAGAGTGATAATACATATATTATGCACAAAAATAATAAAAAGTCAATAGTAATAAAATAAAGTAAGCATACCCGCAATAGGCATTTTTACCCTGAATCTTGCGAGTAAGTTGTGATACCGTCGGTAGATTTGATATAATTCTCTCGGTTGGCGATCATGCTGGTCAAACGCTAGATGGTATACCGCTTCGCATTACATCATCAGTTACATTCTGTGCAATCATAGATTTGACAGAATTCTGCCAAGTGGTAAGGCACATGGCTGTCTGAGTCGCAGACGAGTCATACAAATTAGTTCATGTATGGATCAAAACCTTATTGCCTGGTGGGTACCTCAACCGCACATTTCACATCATCATTGGGGAGTCGCCAAGTGGTAAGGCACATGGCTGTCTGAGTCGTAGACGAGTCATAGAAACGGTCCATGTGGACCAAAACCTTGCTACCTGGAGACTTCACAGCTTGAAGTTTCACAACAACTTATTGGGAGTCGCCAAGTGGTAAGGCACATGGCTGTCTGAGTCGTAGACGAGTCATAGAAACGGTCCATGTGGACCAAAACCTTGCTACCTGGAGACTTCACAGCTTGAAGTTTCACAACAACTTATTGGGGAGTCGCCAAGTGGTAAGGCACATGGTTTTGGTCCATGCATTCGGGGGTTCGATCCCCTCCTCCCCAGCCATAGAAATAGCCGTATGTCTTCATGATATACGGCTATTTCTATTCGAGTTGAGAGTAGGGATCGAACGGGAGCAAAAGTCTTTGCTCCCAGGTACTTTGCGAGATTGATCAAGCAAAGCGATGCATTAATTAAAAATATTTTTTAATGCCTGCAGCAATTTATCACTGATCTGCTTGTTTGTTGGGTTGCTTCGCTGGCTGAAATAATGCCCGGCGTTTTTGACACGAGTGAAGACTACATCGATACCCTCATTTTTTAGTTTTTTATAGAAATTTTCAGACTGCGAGATTGGTACGATCCGGTCTTTTTCACCGTGGAATAGCAGATAAGTGGCGTCTTGTTTGCCCGGCCTGTCGAGGACACTGGCGGTTTTGCGGTCTTTGCCATCGTTAGTGTAATGAAAGGCGGCAATGTCAGCGCTTGGTTTACGATCGATCTGGATTTCGAGGTTGTACGGCCCATAAAAACCGATGAATAATTTCAGCGGACGATTTACTCGCTCATCGCTCATTGCGTAGGCAGCTAATTGCGCGCCGGCACTGTCACCGAAAATCGCCCATCGTTCGGTGGAGATATTATATTCCGCCGCATGAGCTTGCAAGTACGAAAGTGCACATGCGACGTCATCGTTGGGTTTTGGATAGGTTACCTCTGGGTAAAGCCGATAATTAAGCGCCGCGATTGCTGCGCCAGATTTGAGGATGTATTTCCCATAATAGGATAGAAGCGTTGTGGATTTATCGCCGCCCCGCCAAGCGCCACCGTGCACAAACACGACAAGGCCGTGCGGCGGTGGGACGTCGTTGTCAGGCAGGTAGAGGTCAAGAGTTTGCCGGGGGTTGTTGGTGCCGCAGTATGCAATATTGGAATGAATGACGGCATCATCCTTTAGCACCCTATCGGCGATAATTAGTTTAAAAATACTGTGATACGCATCTTCCACATAAAACCGAAACGGCGTAATCAAGAAAAATGCGATGACGCATAACGCCAAACCTGCTAATAGGCTTGCGGCAATACCAGCTTCTTTTTTGTGTTTGTGGCTCACTACAAAATAGCATACTATAAATATGAGCATATATACTACTAAAGGAGTAAAAATGAAATCAAAAGTCGATAAACGACATGACAGTGAGATTTTGGCGAGCCGCGCAGCGCAAGTCCAGGGTGGTGCAGCTCGGGCAGCTGTGCTTGGTATCAATGACGGCCTAGTTAGCACTGTGTGCTTGATACTTGGTGTTGCAGCTGCTTCTGGCGGTAATCAGCACAGTGTTCTGATTGCGGGAATTGCCGGATTGGTCGCTGGAGCTTTTAGTATGGCAGCTGGCGAATGGATTTCAGTTAAGGCTCAAGTGGAACTCTTTGAAGGAATTTTAGGTGATCTAGGAAGGCTTGTTAAAAACGACCTGGAGCTTTTGAGGGAGAATTTAGAGACGAAGTTGCTTGAAGGTGGTATGAGTGAAAAAGCCGCCAAAAATGCAGCTCATGACATGGCAACCAAAGACTCGCATTTCACTGAAATCTATGCGGTTCAGGTGCTTGGCGTCAATCCTGACGAGCTGGGATCGCCTTGGACTGCGGCGATGTCCTCGTTTGCTCTCTTTACAGTCGGGTCACTCGTGGCTTTGTCGCCATGGTTCTTTACAGGAGGAAATTTAGGTTCTATATTGTCAATAATTTTCACTGCAATCGTCAGCCTGGGTGTGGGGGCATATATTGCTCGTTCCAGCGGAAAGAGTTTGTGGTATGGTGCCATCCGCCAGTTTATCATCGTGCTGTTTGCATCTGCTATCACCTACGGCGTCGGTCTATTGTTTGGCGTTGCTGTTAACTAATATCGCGTCGTCGAAACACGATAACTGCTACCAGGAAACTGATAAGCGTCAGGTTACCAATGACGAGCTGATGAATGGGATTGACACCGTCTTTTAGTAGTTTTGAGGAGTCATAATAATGCAGCAACGAGACATATTGGAACGAATCAAGCCAATCAACAGTTCGGCCTGCTTCTAGGATAATACTGGCAACAATTAACGAAACACCAACGGCTAGTGCTACACTGCGCGAACCTACCGCCATGCCTATACCAAAGACGATCGTGAACACGCACATCGCAAACGACCATGAGATAAGTGCAAGTTTTCCGACAAGCATGGTATCAAGGCTATGACCAATACCTGAAGCGGTAATGAGCGTAGCAATGCAGCTGGCGAAGATGGCGGCTGCAAATATCACGGCTGCGCTGAGCCAGGTTTGAATAAACCATGATGAGCGTGATGTTGAGGTTGAGAGCAATGTTCTAAGCGCGCCTTTCTCTTCTTGGGCAGGGCCAATAGCAAGTCCGAGCACGACAGCCATGATCATAAGAAACAGCGGAATACGGATGTCATATAGTTGGGATGAGATATAGCTGTCCAGTTTTGAGAATGAACCAACATCACCAACCAGACCTTGAAGTGCTGGAGGCATGCTGACAGCGAGCTCATCCATAGAATTTTTCAGTGACGGGAACATAGCAATCATCAGTATGGAAATACCAGCCATGGCGAGCGCCCAGCCGAGACAAAACCAGCGTTTGTCATAGAGTGTCCTGAGAAACACGGAACGCATCATAGCGAATCTCCTTCGGTCTGATACATATCATGGAAAATACTCTCAAAATCACGATCGCGAATGATGACGTCTTTGATTTTCTGAGAATTCAGCCAAGCAATTGCTTTTGACACAGGTCCTTTGTAGAGGCAGACGACATAACCGTCGGCCGAAGTTGATGGTTTGCCTAAGCCACTTGGGCGCGATTTCATTAACGCAAGCAGACTGGCTTTGTCGGCTTTGATGCGGATCTCTTTGCCAGCCTGGGATTCAATATTTTTAACGCGCTCATCTAAAATGATGCGGCCGTGTTTCATAAACAGAACCCGCTCGCAAACATCAGTCACCTCGCCTAGGATATGCGATGACATAAATACCGTTGTGCCGTCGCGCGATTGTTTTTTCAATATGCCGAGAAATGTGTCCTGCATGAGCGGGTCAAGCCCGGTTGTGGGCTCATCAAGAATAAGCAGTTTTGGTTCATGCTGCAAAGCGGCAACCAACGCTATCTTTTGTTTATTTCCTCTCGATAACTGGCGCAATGGTTTATCAAGCACGGGATCAAACTGTTCGATCAGCTCATGCTGATGTGTTTTATTAACCCGTGTTAGGTGCGCCATGTGCTGAAGATATTGCGCTCCGGTGAGATTATCGAGCAGTGCCATGTCTCCTGCTGCGTATCCGATGCGAGTATGATATCGATGAGCGTTTTCCGGCATGATAGCGTCTCCAAACAGCGTTATAGTACCGTGTGTTGGCCGGAGAAATCCGAGCAAGCTGGCAATTGTCGTGGTCTTGCCAGCGCCATTCGGTCCGACAAAGCCGACGATCTCACCCGGCTTAACGCTAAATGAAATATCGTCAATGGCCCGAAGTCTGCCGAATTGCTTCGTAAGATGATCGACAAATAGTACGCTGCTACGGGGTGACATGTTATTATCAGTATACGCTAAAAATTCTTTCTGATATGCGAAAAACTGTAATCCCAGGTAGCATCAGTTTTTTTGTGCGGGTTGAAAATGTTTTTCGGATCAAAGAGCTGTTTGATCGCTGTCATATGTCCGTAGACTTCTTTGCCGTACATACGTTCCAGCCAAGGGCCGCGGATCATGCCGTCGTTGTGCTCCCCGCTCAAGCTACCACCCATCTGCAAAACAAGCTCATTAACTTCGGTCATAGCCGGCTTAAACTTAGCGCGTTCGCTCTCTTTTTCAATGTTCATAAGCGGGATAATGTGAAAATTGCCATCGCCCATATGACCGGCGATCGTAGCCATAAGGTCATATTTTTTGATAATCCGCCGAAGTTGCGGCCAAGCCTCTGGCAGTCGCGGCGGCGGTATGACGAGATCGTCGATGAACGGCGCAGTATGCTTGTCTTTCACCTTTTGCCGCAAAAGATTAAAACTTTCACGGCGCATCAGCCAGAATTTGTTCGCTTTTGCTTCTGTTTCATCACGCTCCATGTAAAGCATCTTGTATTGTTGCAAGTCGTTCTCCATGGCGATGATTTGTTGTTCAACATCCTCGACGCTAGCACCGGTAAATTCAATCATGAGCACAAGCTTCGGAATACCCCGGCTTAGTGCCAGCAAGTCAGGTAGGAGCTGAAGAGCCGTCATCGCCCACAGTTGGAACCCCAGTTTATGAATGAAGCTAAAGAAGAACCTAAAGCTAAGCCATAACGTATTGTCGTCGAAACTTTCAAATGTTGCCGGTTTGTGTGCCAGAACAGTGTTAATGACATCCCCTAGGATGTCGGTGTCTTTCATAAAGCACACCAGCACCCCTGAATGTTCGGGCCGCTCAACCAACCGCAGGCTGCTGCTAGTAATAACGCCAAGCGTGCCCTGGGAGCCAACGAAAAGCTTTGTGAGGTCGAATATGCCGGTTTCTCTGTTCCATACATCCCAGAGATGATACCCGGTCGAGTCTTTCGTGACCCGTGGCTTTGCTGCCTGGATGTCATCGTAGTTTTTTTCAAGAAGCTCAAATGTTTTTTTATACAAGTTTCCTTCAAAATTGTTTTGAGCCATTTTCTTTATCAGTTGCGGTTTTGTCAGTGGCGCAATGGTATATTCATTGCCATCACTTAGTACGACTTGCAGCTCAGTGACATAATCCGCTGTCTTGCCATATTGTAGGCTCTTCTCGCCTCCAGAGTTATTTGCTACCATACCGCCGACAGTGCACAGATCACGGCTCGCGGGGTAAGATGGCAGCATTGTGTTTAGCCGTTTTGTTTCTATATCAAAATCACGATAATACACGCCAGGCTGTACGATTGCACTTGTCGGACTCGTTTCAAGTATTTGGTTGAGGTACGGTGTCATATGAAGAATGATCGAGGTGTTAATGGCACCCCCTGACATGTCTGTTCCGGCGGAGCGGACGGTCACTGAGATCGGCTGATCTCGCGTTGTGTGTTGCGTGGCGTATGATACGACTGAAGCAATATCGCGACTGTGTTTGGGGACCACCACAACTTGTGGCTGCAATTCAAACAAGCTCGCATCATGCGAGAACTGCGTCAAGGTCTCATCGTCATCGATTACATCACCAGCAACCAGGCCTCTAAGATCATTTACAATATTCATATAGTATCTATCATGCCTTAGGATGAGTGGTTTTACAATAAGCGAAAGCGCTATATAATGGCGATATGAAGAAAACACCCCCGCACTCATATGATCCAGTACGCGTCGGCATTGCAGTCGCCGTGCTGGCTGCCGTAACGATTTTGACATTGTCTGTTGTAGCAGCTCTTACTAGTAGCAGGTAGATTAATCGTAGTTGCGAAAACACCACTGGTTTGCAATACTTAAAGAATCATGAAAGTAACGATCGATGTTGCAACGAAAACTTTTGTGAGACTCGGTCTCGTCATTCTAAGCTTCGTGGTGGCAATTTTTTTGATTATCAAGGCTAAACAGCCACTGACGATTATTGGTGTTGCACTGTTCTTGGCGCTGGCGCTCAATCCGCCGGTTAGCTATATTTCCCGTCGTTTGCCCGGACGTTCACGTGTTGGCGCTACCGCCCTCGCCTACCTGATGGTCGTTACATTTCTCGGTGCAATGCTGTTCTTTGTAGTACCGCCCGTCATTGAACAATCATCAAAGTTTGCTGATACCGTACCTCAGCTTATTGATGACCTATCAAGCCAGCGGCATATTGTTGATGATTTTGTTACGCGGTATGGCTTAGAACAACAGCTTAACGAAGGTATCGAGAATGCCAAGCAACAGGCCTCGGCGGTAGCAAATGATATAGGAGGGTTACTCGTCGATGGGGCGACAGGCCTGCTTAATGGCATGCTGACACTTGTCATTGTCCTCGTATTAACATTCTTGATGCTGATCGAAGGCCCCCAATGGCTCCAACGTATATGGGGGCTATACGAAGACCCGCATAGGCTAGAACGGCATCGCGCCGTTGTCCAAAAGATGTACCGTGTTGTCGTCGGCTACGTGAACGGTCAACTATCGGTAGCGACGATTGCTGCAACCAGTACGCTTATTGTGATTTTGGTACTGAGCTTGGTTACACCACTTCCCGCAAATCTCGCATTGCCGCTTGCTGCCATTATTTTTCTGATGGATCTTATACCAATGGTTGGAGCAACGATTGGCGCTGTGGTCGTAACATTGGTGTTACTTCTAAACTCGGTTCCGGCAGCAATTGTATTTGCTATCTACTTCTTCATCTATCAGCAGATTGAGAATAATTACATTTCACCAACGATCCAGTCCAAAAAAGTCGAGCTTTCGGCACTCGCTGTGCTTGCAGCTATTTTAATCGGTGTGGCATTATTCGGATTTTTAGGGGCATTGATATCGATACCAGTTGCAGGCTGCATCAGAGTACTCATGGTTGACTATCTGGAGCATGCTGAAAAAGAGCGTGAAGAAAAAACAAGCAAAAACCCAGTGGCCAAGCTCGCCTCTAAGTTTAAAGGTGAAGCGTAGTTTTTATATTGATACGTGTGTGCTAACGTCGCGACCAGGCGACATGATGTGTGCTATCGCGAAGTACTATCCCCTGATGGGCTAATTCGTCCCGGATGCGGTCTGATAGCGCCCAATCTTTTGCCTCTCGAGCACGCTGACGTTCCAGGAGGCGACGTTTTTGCTCGTCAGTTATGTCCGATGTTGATATAGCAAGCCTGAGGCCGAGTGTCTCGTCAATCCAGTCGATAAGCTGTGTTAGCGCACCATGCTGGATAATGCTGATAGGTGATGATTCAATCTCCTCAAATGCTCGCTCGATGGCGATAAGCGCTTCTGGTGTGTTGAGATTATCGTTAAGTTTTTCAAACGCGGCATGAGGCGCTGCGAGGATTATGCCATTTACGTTATAAGAATGGTCTTTGTCATCATCATCCGACAGAGTGTCGTTAGTTTGCCAGCGAAGACAGGCAATATCACGCCAGCGTTGCAGACGGTTGTGGGCGGCTAAAAGATTATCCCAGGTGAAGTTTCCCTCTGTTTGGTAATGCTTCCCAAGCGCAAACATACGAAAATCATCCATGGTAAAACCATGGTCGGTAAGTGATTGCAGCGTATGGATGTTGCCAAGCGATTTCGACATTTTTTGCCCATCGACCTTGAGGTGGTTGTTATGGACCCAAAGCGACGCGAACGGCTTGCCGGTCAGGCTTTCTGTCTGTGCGATTTCGTTCGTATGATGGACGGGGATGTGGTCGATTCCACCAGTATGAATGTCGATCTGATCCCCTAGGGTCTCGCGGGCGATGACAGAACATTCTAGATGCCAGCCAGGAAACCCCTTACCCCACGGACTGTCCCACTCCATGTCACGCTTCTGATCAACTGGGCTGAATTTCCAAACGGCGAAGTCGGTCGGGTGCTTTTTGCCTGCCATGTCAACGCGGGCACCAGCCTGCAATCCTTCGATATCAAGCCGGGCCAATTTGCCGTAGTCTGTTAGCTTGCTCGTATCAAAATACATGCCGTCGTCGGTGCGGTAGAGGTAGCCTTTGTCGTCGAGTGCTTTTGCGAATGCAATTTGCGCATCGATGCAGCTCGTCGCAGGTATGAGATGATCAGGCCGCGACATGCCGAGCAGCGTGTACCCCTCATGGTCAGCAATATCGGAATATTTTTTTGCTACGTCCCAAGCGGTCACGCCTTCGCTGCGAGCGCCTTTCTCCATCTTGTCTTCCCCGCTATCATCGTCGCTGACAAGGTGGCCAACATCTGTGATATTTTGGGTGCGCTCAACATCGAACCCGTCAGCGCGCAGTGTTCGTACTAAAACATCCCAATAGATATACCCGATCCAGTTGCCAATGTGGGGTTGGCTGTAGACCGTCAAACCACAGGTGTAGAGTTTTATTTTTCCCGCCTTGAGCGGTCGCAATTCCTCTACTTGTCCGCTCATCGTATTATGTAATCTCATAAAAAGGTTCAACTTTATTCGCCTTTATTATCATATTGTTGTAATGCTGTGTTTGTGGCCGTGATAATTTCCGACAGGGTTTTATTATAGTCTTCATAGATTTTAAAGCCAGCGCTGTACGCGTGCCCACCGCCGCCAAAGTAACCCGCGATCTGATCGCATACTGGCATGTTGGCACGGATTTTGCCCGTGAGTTTGCCGTCGGGATACGTTTTGATGGCAATGGCGACGTCAACTCCTTCAACGAGCCGCATCTCATCAAGCACAAGTACACTCGGGTTGTACCGATCGCTATACGCTTCGATGTCTTCCCAGGGTATATGCACGGTCGCAAGTCGTCCATCGCAGTGGTATTCGATGCGTTTAATAAGGTCGCCCTTATAGGCGAGGATATCTGCTGGTTTTTTCATGAATTCGCGTCGTTTTTTCTCAACATCGGCCGGATGAGCGCCATGTTTCATGAGTGCTGCGACTGTAGCGATAGTTCGTTCATTAACGCTTTGCGTACTAAGACCAAGTGTGTCTCCTAGAATTGAAGCGAGCATGGATTCGGCCGCAGACTCGTTTATCGTCCAGCCAAGCTGAACGGCGATAGCATACAGTAGTTCACTTGTAGCCGCGGCTTTGTCGTCAAGTATAAGTTCATGAGCAAATGGCAAGTCATTGTCACCTTCATCGCCCTCCAAATGATGGTCAATCACCAGTACCGAATGGGTTTCAAAAAAATGTCGCACGCCGGGCGTTTCAAGTGCTTTGACAAGAAGTGCTTCGGTGTTGGTGTCGACAATAATTGCGAGATCATACTGTCCTGTCCACTCCTTGTCCACCCGTGCCCAGCCGTCGATATAGTGTAAGTATTTCGGCATGTCGATTGCGCAGAACAAGCTGACGGATTTACCTGGCAGCGTACCGATCATTTCCTCAAGTGCAATCGCCGACCCTAAACTATCCGCATCTGGATTTTCCGGTTGGATGACGACGATACTTTTTGCCTCAGCTAGGCACTGTTTTACGTTGTTGTACATCTGTCACATTGTAGCATTGATTAGTAGTAAGTAGTAAGTAGTAAGTAGTAAGTAGTAAGTAGTAAGTAGTAAGTAGTAAGTAAGTTTGTCACAATCTAAAACGATGTGTCATAGGGTTTGCCGGCCTTTGAGGGCGTGAGATAGGGTGATTTGGTCAGCGTATTCTAGGTCGACGCCGACGGGTATGCCGCGAGCTAGACGGGTGATTTTGACATTTACATTTGCATCGTCGATAAATTTCTGGATATAAATAGCAGTTGACTCACCTTCGACACTCGCGTTTGTTGCTAAAATGATTTCCTCAACATTGTCTTTTTTTAGCCGCTCAATCAGCTCAGGGATATGCAGTTGATCAGGCCCGATACCATCAATCGGGCTGATCGCACCGCCGAGTACATGATACGTACCTTTGAACAAGCCGGTTTTCTCAAGTGCGATGACATCAAGCGGCTCTTCGACCACTGCGATCAGTTGTTTATTGCGCTCCGGGTCGCGGTACAGTTCAGAGACATCCTCATTTGCGTCGATGAGCGCGTATGTCACGGGACACAATTTCACGCCATGTGCCAGTTTCGCTACTGTTTCACTTAATTTCATGCGATTTTGGTCTGATGTCTTGAGCAAATAGTAGGCATAGCGTTCGGCGGTACGTACGCCAACACCTGGCAAGACGCCGATGGCATCAATCAAATCTTGCAGAGCTTTCGGTAGCATAGCGTCAAGCAAAACGGGCTATATAACATGCAAAGTGGGTTACATCGCAACGAATCCCACATTGCATATTGACCGACCCACATTGCAGCAATTTCCCGGTCTTTACAGCCCGAGATTGCCTAGTCCTCCCATCAGTGGTTTCATTTTCTCAGCAGCTTCTTGTTGAGCTTTGCTCATGGCTTCGCGGGCGGCTTGTTCCACCCATCGCTCCAGGACACCAATATCATCAAGGTCGACGTATTCTGGGTCAATTGTGACCTTTTTGATTTTAAGCTCGCCTGTCACAGCGACAGTGACCGCGCCGTCTCCTGCAGTGCCTTCGATTATCATCTTGCCGAGCTCTTTCTGAGCGTTTTTCAGTTTCATAATCATTTTTGCTTGATCAAGCATGAGAATCTCCTCCAATCATCTTTCATAGTTAAGTATAGCAGATATGCCAGGCGCAGCCGCCTCAAGGTGTAAACGTCCGAAGGATAACTTGGTCGGACGCTTTTTTGTATGATGTGATAATCCGGCTTGGCACGCCAAGTGCCGTGCTATCGTACAGGGCGCCGTCATGGATAATGGTAAAATTGGTTGACTTTGTCGTCAACGAGGATGCAATAGTCAGCCGGGGATAGTCACGGCGTAATAAATCATAAAACTGATACTCATCGTGCCGCACGACAAGGGTTGCGGGAGCGTTTTTGACTGTCCTATCGAGGATGGTTCGGCTTGATGCAAGTTGTTGGCTGTAGCGAACCATCGGCCTACCGTAGAAATACCCGTAAAAATATTGAGCAGAATTTGAGACCATAATTCCGGCGAGCAAAATGATCAGCGGAATGAGACCGACGAGCCGTGCGTATGGATTAAGTGGAAACAATTTATACCATTCACGGATCAACGACTCAATACCAATGGCGGCAAACAGGTATGCCGGCACTAAGCAAATGAGCAGCTTATCCGGATTCAGCAGTGCAATTGGAATAAAGAAAACGCTCCAGATGAGAAGCATATACGACCGTGCTGAGTAATGATCCGCTAGTACTCGCAAAAATCCTAGGCCGATAATAACGAGTGAGGCAGCCCCAAAAATAGGTTGTGGGATGGCACCGACAACAGCGCTCCCAATAGTCAGAAACGATGTCAGTACAAATTTAGCACTGGATGTCAGTTGTTCAGGAGCAGGAGCATGAATGGGTATGCCGATGAGGTCTTGGAGCCTGCTTGGCTGTTGAATGACAGTCATGATTAGTGGCGTCAGGATGACAAGCACTCCGGCTGTTGTCGCAATGTATTTCCAAATATCTGTTCGTTTGACGAGATAACGGATATGCGGGTGGAGCAATCCTGCGATTGCTATTGCTAGCAGCGGGTACACCATGAGGGGTGTATACAAACTCAAGGGAGCTACTACCAGGAGTATGATGAGCCAAACCCTACTTTTGCCCTCAGGGTGAACTATATTAGTCACCGCCAAGAGAATGATTGAGAGCCAAAATGTTGTCATGATCATTGGCGTTCCGGTGCGCGCCATGGTCAAAAATGCCGAGGACGTAATCAGGATAAAACTCGTGATAAGCGCGACATCCATTCTAAACCATCGGCGCACCATGAAGATAAACGCCATAGCCGTACCGACACCAAGGATAACTGACGGCAAGCGGATGCTCAGTTCGGTGACGTGAAGTACCGACAAGGATGCTTTTTGCAAGATATGGTACGGCGCATCGATGAAGGATTGTGCCATCGGCTGCGATAGTTTTATAGTGGCGCTCGCAACTGCAGAGCTCATCTCGGCTTCACTTAGTCCGGTTGGAGCCAGATCGAGCCTCACGACTATTAGGAGCACTGCCATACAAATAAACGCAATAAACCCGGCAATATAGCGGTAGCGATACAAGAGCAGCTGACGCAGCAGGGATTGTTTCATTCTTATACAGTATTATATCAGCTGCATATGGTTATTCGCCATGGTGTTTGTCGAGTGACATGAATCGAAGCCGTTCTGGGTGGAAGTATAGCTGAACTT
>CAZHGM010000016.1:0-17435 GCA_964532145.1 uncultured Candidatus Saccharibacteria bacterium
CCAGGACCTGCTGTTTACAAAACAGCTGCTCTAACCAACTGAGCTAAAGCGGCATAGTAACTCAAAAGTACCGATTTATTGTAGCAAAACATCCCTGTTTGAGCAAAGTGGCTTCTCTAAAATCTAAAATTCAACGTCAAGCATCTACTTAGGCGATTACATCACAATTTTGCGCGGTTGTTTGATCTTTGCCGGGGCGTCTGACGGGATGATGAGTTTGGCGACCTTTTCGCGCAAAGCGGTAGCTACCTCGATCTGATCATCGCGCTCATAGGCATCGGCTAGAATAGACAAACTTTGCGGATTGGGCTCCAATTCTACGGCTCGTTCGAGAGAAACAATCATTTGTTTAGTGTTACCTAGTTTTTCCTGGACTTTTGCAAAAGCGATGTGCCGTGCAGCGACGTCATTCTCCATGCCGAGCGCCTGTTCAAACGCCAGAGCAGCCTTCTCATACTGGCCAGTCTCATAGTAGATCAAGCCGACATTATGCAGTGAGCTGGCGCTCGGTTCGAGGCTCTGGGCAATTTCAAAACACTCGATTGCATCCTGGTACGCTCGTTGCTTGGCGTAGAGTATCCCGAGCCGGTTGTAGGCAGTCGCATTTCGCTCATCGACTCGCAAAATCGTCAAGAGGACTTTTTCGGCACGCAAATACTTGCGCTCTTTGATGCTTTCGTGCGCAACTTGCCATAATTTGTCGAGTCGTGTTGCAAATTTTGAGGAAATTGCCTCGGCGGCATCATTCGTAGGTTTTTGATACCACAAAACCCATACACCAAGCCCCACCAGAAGTAATATACCTAACATATTTGCTTTATTATAGCTTGGATTCTCTTAAAATGACAGTGCGATATCGGTAAGCGCAAGCCTGACATTGCCATTTTGTTGGAGCCTGTCAATCGCTTCCCCGATCGTTTTAGCTGCGTGCGGCGGTATGTTCTGCGGATTTTTTTTGACCATATGGTATACCACCGCTCCGACCATTGAAAGAAACGCGATTGCCTTCGTGCGGTCGCGCACATATGCGCCACTAATTATGAGGCGCTGGTAGGCAGTTGACTGAACAAACGTCCTAGCATCTTTGGCGAGCGATGCTTGTTCGGCAAAGTATGATTCATCCGTCGCAAGCCTATGCAGCAATGCCGGCCGTCCCGCACCTAAAAACAATATTTGAGAACGCTTTGTGCTATCAAGGGTGTGATGATCGAGAAATAGCGCGGATGCATCATTGCTTATAATGGGCAGAGCAATCGACTGCGTTCTGGATTGTATTGTATCGAGTAGTTTCGCCGGAGTGTGTGATGTCAGGATGAAAAACGTGTGTTGCGGTGGTTCTTCTAGTAGTTTTAGCAATGAATTTTGCGCTGGAATACTCATCATATCCGCTTGGTCAATGATCACTGCTCGCCCGTTCGTAGTCGATGAGCGTGTCAGCTCATAGAGTTTGCGGATTAGCTCAATACTTATATCTTTGCCGTCGATCGGTGATATTTCGTGTATCGATACGCTGTCGGTTAGGACATTGGCAAGCGTCCGCGCGGTTGTTGTTAGACCCATTCCATCAGGCCCATGCAGCAAAAGTCCGTGAGACGGCCGTTTGATAAAATGCTCCAGCTGGCGTCGCGAGCTGTCGTGCAGGAAAAGATTAGGCGCAAATGTCATCAATCACTCCTTGGAGGTCATCTGGAGGCGGCGCGGTAAATGTCTGGCGGGTATGCGATGGCAGGGTGATTTCGAGCTCCGCAGCGTGCAGGCAGAGTCTAGCAATCGGGCTTTTGCCGCCATCGTACAGTCTGTCGCCAACAATCGGCGTGCCGATATATGCCATATGTACGCGCAGTTGATGCGTGCGGCCAGTGACTGGCTTTAGTTTAACAACGCTGTACTTGTTATGTGATCCGACCACTTCGTAGTCTGTCTGAGCCGGCTTGCCGCTCGGATCGACTCGAAAGCTGCTGGGTCGTTTTGGGTTGCGCGCAATCGGCAGATCAATCCTGGCTGCATATTCTTTCGGGTGGCCTCGTACAACAGCAATATACGTTTTTTTGGCCTTGCGGTCTTGGAATTGTCGTTGCAGATAGGATTTTGCAGCCTCGTGCTTCGCTGCGATGATGAGGCCGCTCGTATCTCGGTCAAGTCGATGTACTATGCCGGGACGAATCGAGTCGTCGTGACCTTTCATGTGGCGCCGTACAAAATCAGCCACCGTAAATTCTTCCGGCGTCAGCCCCTTAGCGTGACTGAGGGTGCCGCTTGGCTTATTCATAACCAGTACATCGTTATCCTCATAAACTACCTCGATATCACCAGTCAAAACTGGCGGTTTCGGAGCTTTTATTGTTACCTCGTCATCCTCACCTAGCTCGTAACTGGTATCGGTTACTGGCTCGGCATTTACAAATACTCGACCCTCTTTGATTACCTTCTGCCACTGCGAACGCGAGCGTTCCGGCCAATACTGGGCCACGTATACATCAAGCCGCATGTGCTTAGGCCTTTGGTCGCAATCCGACAGCTTGCTGGACGCTCAAGAGACGGGCATGTGTAACTTCACGCATAGCAGCTTCGTCGGATTCAAGTTTTTTCATGAGCATGGTGTCATCTATCAGGCCATAGAGTTTTTGAAAATTAGTCAGGAACTCCTCGACACTGGTTGCGACGGCTTTTTTGAGCTCACCATAGCTGGTTTTGCCTTCCCATTCGGCATTGACATGTGCCTGATCTCGTGCGCTGAGCATCGAAAGCAGCTGCAAAAGATTGGTGATACCGGGTTGCGTTACCCAGTCAAAATTCACCTCTCCTACGCTGTCCGTCGCGGCACTCATGATTTTTTTGGCAGCAACAGCAGGTTTATCCATCAGGAGGATCTTTGATTTGGTATCAGCCGAGCTCTTGCTCATTTTTTTTGTCGGGTCGCTCAGACTACGGATTCGCAGGCCATTGTCACGGCGCATGAATTCCGATTGTTTCTGGGTGGATTCGGGGACGACGAACAGCTCACCAAATTTATTGTTCATACGTATGGCAACATCACGGGTAATCTCAAGATGCTGAAATTGGTCTTCGCCAACTGGCACCCATTTTGCGCCGTACAGCAATATGTCAGCCGCCATTAGCACCGGATAGTTCATCAGCCCCATCGTGACACTCGCCGCATGCTCGGCAGACTTGTCCTTGTACTGGATCATCCGCTGCATTTCGCCGACATAAGTAAAGCAGTCCAATATCCATGTCAACTCGCTATGAGCCGGGATGTAGCTCTGCCGATAGATGAATGTGTCAGGATTATGTAGATCTAGCCCGGCAGCGACAAAATATTTGAGGTTATGCAGGGTGTTTTCATAGAGCGAGCCGTGGTCGATCGGCGTCGTGAAGCTATGGAGATCTGGCACGAACATGTTGATTTGGTATTGCCCGGCATATTGGCGCTGCATCTCAACCATTGGCACGAAGGCACCTAAATAATTTGCCAACGTTGGCTCCTCATTACTTCTGATACCGGTAAGAATCGTTTCTTTCATGAATATGACCGTACTAAGGCGCGTAGCGCTATCATACAATATCTTTAGTATATCACGAGTGCTATACTTGATTTCATGAGGATGTTTGACTATATCGCCGTAATTTATAATCCGAAAAGTACCGGTCATGCTATCAAAATGGCGAAGGATTTATGCGACTCGATTAATGGACACTTTGAGGTTATCCAGAAAAAAGCCGTGCTTCATCCGACGCAGTCCAAAGGCGATGCCGTTACGATCGCTCGCACCCTGGTAGGTAAATACGAAAAACCGCTATTGATATCGGTGAGCGGCGACGGTGGCTACAATGAGGTTATCAATGGCGCAATTGAGGCAAAATCTGCCTCACATACTCCTGTTGTGGCCGTCATGCCGGCCGGGAACGCCAATGATCATTACCGGGTAATGGCCGGAGACACGCCACTTATCCGTCTGATTAAAACGGCCGATATTTCTCCGCTCGACCTAATATATATTTCCGTAAAGGCGAAAGATTTTAGCTTTGAGCGCTACGGGCATTCCTATATTGGGTTCGGCATCACCTCGGAGGTCGGTCGCAGTCTGAACCGTCACGGCAAAAGCCCATGGAATGAACTTCGTTTGACGCTTGCAACACTTAAGGACTTCACCCCATTTACCCTCGTGCGGGGTGGAACTAGCTATGAATATGACTCCCTGGTGTTCGCAAACATCAAAGAGATGGCGAAAGGCGTCAAACTGAGCGCCAAAGGCTCCGTTACTGATGGTAAGTTCGAACGTGTTGCTGTCCGTCATCGCGGTAAGCTACACACGGTAAAAGCCGTTACGCATGCTGTGATATTCGGGTTCAAGCGTCCAAAGCAATTTTCGACCTACCGTTTTATGATAGAACATGAGACCTCGGTACAGGTGGACGGAGAGACGTGGCAGTTACCCGCAAAATCGCGAGTAGTGATTTTATCCAAGCGGCACGCGATCGATACCATACTCTAATCATTTCGGCGTATACTAAAGATACATGTCCAAAGCACCAATGTACCTCATACCTACCATCGCTATGATGATAGGTGGCTCCTTGCCATCCCTGTGGGGCGCTTCGATGTTTGATGTCTGGTCAGTTGTAGGAAGCATCATTGGCGGCATCGTAGGCGTTGTCATCTACGCCAAGCTCCGTGCTAGCGGCCTCATCGAATAGCCACCATAATAAAACTCCCCACCTTATCGATGGGGAGTTTCTGCCAGCGTTCTTACGCGCGGGGGTGAAGAACGGTCAATTATTTGCGGCGGAAGTTTCGCAGGTACATTGCAGCACCAGTGAGCGTTCCAAGACCAAGGGTCGTTGCAAGCGTGTCAACTGGACCAGTTGAAGCGATCTTCTCAGGAGCAGTTGTAGCAAGTACTTTTGGCTTACAAGCGTCATCGTTAGCAGGTTTGTAGTTGTTAACCTGCGATGGCTTGACTTTGATCGTCTGGCCGTCTGCTGGGTTACATACTTCAACCGTTGCGTCACTACATGCTTCATCGGTAACAGGCTTGTAGTTTTTAACTTCTGATGGTTTCACCTTAATGATTTGACCAGTCTTAGGGTTACATACCTCTACTTTTGGCTTACATGCTTCATCATCTTTTGGCAGATAATTGTGCGCCTGTGACTGTGGTACAGAGATAATCTGACCAGTCTTAGGGTTACATACCTCTACCTTAGGCTCTTCACAGTTGTTTTTCGTTTTCTTGACAATCTGTGTTGCAATTGCTCGGCCTTGGTGGCCATCTGCGCCAACTGTGACGACTTCTGGACCAATGTATGCATCCATTTGAGTGTTCTTACACTCGTTTGGAACAGCGATAGTGACAGTACTCTCACCGTTTGTGCCGGCTTTTAGTACCAGTTTTTTACTCGAGAACTGTTTTTGTGGGTATGCAGTTTCGTTTCCGAAGAATGCACCACCATCGTAGTTGTCCGGCATTGTGTACGAGCCGACAAATACCGTAACATCTTCACAGAGCGGACGGCTGTCTACTGTTTTGAAATGAACAGTAGTGTTAGACGTCCATTCGCCTACGTAATTCTTGTTGACGTTTCCGTCAATACAAGGACGTGGGATAGAACCAGTTGGGGCGTTGTTAACCGTTGCAAATGCAGGTACTGCAGGTGCGATACCAGCAACAAGGGCAACAAGGGCGCCAACGAATACTTTTTTAGTAATAACCATTGTAGTAGTTACCTCCTACTCATTTAGTAACGATAACATCATACATTATTTTGGCAATTATGTCAATACTATTTTATAAAAAAGTTATGCTTACTCCTATTAACACCCTATCCACCCCTGATACCGTGACAGCGCCTGATGATATCACACTCTACAAAAAACGGCCATTGTGGCCGTTTTTTGTAAGTATGCGTTATCGTTTCGAGAACTGTTCACGCTTGCGAGCGCTTCGCAACCCGTACTTTTTACGTTCTTTCTCTCTTGAGTCGCGCTTGAGCAGGCTTGCTTTTTTAAGCGTACCGCGAAGTGATTCATCCATTTCGCTAATGCTCTTGGCGATCGCTAGCTTGCAGGCGTCGACTTGACCGCTCATTCCGCCACCAGAGACGAGAATGCTGACATTAAAAGAGTCCTGCTTGCCAATCAGCGCCAACGGATCAGTTAGCTCAGCGACAAGTGTCTTGTTACCATCGAAATACTCGTCAGCAGTCATACCATTAACGGTAATGGCGCCTTTGCCGCCAGTAAGGCGTGCACGGGCTGTCGCGCGTTTGCGTCGTCCCAGGCCATAAAAATATGTGTCAGACTTTGGCATTATTTACTTCCTTTCACTGAAAGACGAACTGGTTTCTGAGCATCGTGACCGTGAGTTTCTCCAGGAAACACACGCAGACGTTTCATGCGTTCAGCGTGCAGTTTATTACGGGGAATCATACCGGCAACAGCATGCTCAATGATTTGATGAGAGCCAGTTTGACGAGCTTCACCAGCGGTGCGGCTCTTGATACCGCCAGGGAATCCTGAATGGCGGTAATATGACTTTTGTAATTCTTTATTACCCGTTAGTATCGCTTTATCAGCATTAATAACGATCACATAGTCACCATCATCGATATTTGGAGAGTATGTTGGCTTGTATTTGCCCGTCAGCCTCGTTGCAATTACGGTTGCGATCCGGCCTAGCGGTGCCTCAGTCGCGTCCACAACGATCCACTTGTGGTTCACATCGGCCGCTTTAAGAGAAAATGTCTTCATTATCGGTCTCCACTCTTTCTTACACTCACCGTTGGCTTATGGCTAAGGTGTTTGTCTGCAGCAGCAACCTTTCTAGGTGTTGACGTGACACGTGATGTACGCCGAGAAGCAGCCGAGGCGTTTGCAGATTTCGCCTTGGAAGCTGTTTTTTCAGGGGAAGATTTCGTTTGGGATGGAGTCGTAGTGTTGCTTCTTTCGTGCTTGTTACCTTTTTCTCCCCTGATGAGCTCGTCAACAAACGACACATGTGCCAGCTGGGCATTGTCACCGATACGCAAACGACTGCGGCGCACGCGAACATGTCCGCTTACCCGTCCTGTCATTTGCGGCGCGAGCTGATCAACAAGGAGTTTCATCGCAGTCTGGTTGTCCAGAGCAGATAGGACCGCACGCCGTGAAGCAAGGTCGGCTCTTTTGGCTTTGGTAATGATAGGCTCGATAAACGGCACGAGTTCTTTGGCGCGTGGCAATGTCGTCTCAATAGAGCCATGCTCAATCAAGCTAATTGCCAATCCGCGAAGCAGTGCCGTGCGTTGCGCGCTGTCCCGATGCAGTTTTCGGCCTTTGTATCCGTGTCTATGCATGCTAAAACTCCATCTCCGCCAGCTTTTCTTTCACCTCATCAAGCGCTTTGCTACCAAAACCTTTGAGTTCACGCAAATCTGTTTCGCTGAGGGTTACAAGATCGTTGATGGTACGAATATCGTTGTTAATCAATGCGTTTGTTGTACGTGCAGTCAAATTGAGATCTTCAATAGGCGTCATCAGCTCGGTATCACCGTTGTCATCACGAGCACCCGGAGTTGGAGACGATTCGACACGAGTCGAACCGGCAAGCGCAGTGTACTGATTGATCAATATAGCAGCCGCTTCCTCAAACGTATCTTGTGGCGACATGCTGCCGTCGGTGTCAATGGTAAGTAGCAGTTTGTCGAGGTCAGTCGTTTGGCCGACACGAGTGTTTTCGACTTTGTAACGGACACGAAGCACGGGACTAAAGATTGCGTCCAGTGCAATCATGTCGCCGTGAATGCGGCTTTGTGAGGATTCTTCGATGGTGCGGTATCCGCGGCCAGTTTCGACGACCAAATCCATCACAACTGATGCCTTAGGGTCATCAATCGTACAGATGACCGCATCAGGGTTGACGATAACAATATCGTCAGACAGTTTGATGTCGCCTGCGCGAACCACGCCAGCGCCTTTTTTCTCGAGACGCAGTTCAACCGGACGGTCGTTGTGAGCACGTACCCGAATGTTCTTAAGGTTCAAAACGATATCGACGACATCTTCGACGACACCTTTGATGGTTGTGAACTCGTGTGTAGCGCCCTCGACGCGGAATGCGACGATCGCAGCACCTTCGATGCTCGAGAGGAGTACGCGGCGCAAGCTGTTGCCGAGCGTCATACCGTAACCGGTGTGGAGCGGCTCAACGACAAAGGTAGCGCTGTTGTCGCCGTGGTCATCAACACGTGCGAGCGTAGGATTGTGAATTGCTTGTGACATAGTGGTCAGACTCCTTGTGGTTACCGTGAGTAGTACTCAACGATTAGTTGTTCATTAATATCAGGCTCTGCTTCCGTCCGTGCTGGAGTGCCGGTGATCGTGACTTTGAGGTTCTTGACGTCACTCTTAAGCCAGCTGAGAGGTGTTTGTGATGTGTTCTTTACGACATCATCGATACGGATAAAGTAGTCACTCTTAGTGCTTTTCGGACGGACAACAATCTCGTCACCAATTTTTACGCGGATTGATGGAATATCGACGCGACGGCCATTTAGCATAAAGTGTCCGTGTGTCACGAGCTGACGTGCACCACGACGACTCGTCGCAAGACCAGCTCGATAGATAACGTTATCAAGACGACGCTCGAGCAGTTCAAGCAGGACTTCACCTGATTTACCGCTGGATCGGCTTGCATCCTTCATGAGGCGGGCGAACTGCTTCTCAAGTAAGCCATAGGTACGACGAACTTTCTGCTTTTCGCGCAGTTGGGTCGCATATAAACTTGGCTTGTTCTGACGGCCATGGGCATGGACGCCAGGGATACCTGACTTACGAGCCATAATTTTGTGAGCTTTCGCATGGAGGGCATACCCCTCTCGGCGGCTTTGCTTCACTATAGGACTTCGATCTCGTGCCATACTAGACCCTCCTCTGGCGTTTTGGACGAACCCCGCCGTGAGGGACGCCGGTCACATCTTTGATACTGTCAACGCGGATATCAAAATTCTGCATGCTGCGAATTGCAGCGTCTCGTCCCAGTCCCACGCCTTTGATGAATACATCAACGGAGCTGAGGCCATACTGGCTTTTCGCACCGTCAGCAGCTTTTTCGGCGGCCACCTGGGCAGCGTAGGCTGTGCCTTTTTTGCTCCCGCGGAAGCCGCAGGCACCAGCAGAGCTGGCACTAAGGACGTTACCTTTTTTGTCAGAAAATGTAATGATCGTATTGTTAAAGGTTGCTTGAACATGCAGCTGACCAGATGGAACTGATCGGCGCTGTTTTTTGCGGCTTGGTTTTGCCGTAGATGTTGTCGTTGTTTCAGCCATATAATCCGTTCCTTCCTACGTCTTAGTTGCTGCTTTAGGTTGCGCGCCACCGACTGCGACACGTTTGCCACGGCGCGTACGTCCATTTGTTCGAGTACGCTGGCCACGGGAGGGCAGGTTTCGCTTGTGGCGCTCGCCACGATACGACTGGATATCTTTCAAACGCTTGATATTTCCGCCAACAACACGCTGCAAGTCACCTTCCACGGTGTAATTGCTGTCAATTTCATCGCGGATTTTTTTTAGTTCTGCTTCGGAAAGATCCTTGACGCGAGTTGTGGGATCAATCTTAGTTGATTCACAAATTCGTGCTGCATGAACTGGCCCAATTCCATAGATATAGGTTAGGCTGATACCAACTTGTTTCTGGTCAGGAATGACCACGTTTGCAATGCGTGCCATAGACTAACCCTGCCTCTGCTTATTCTTGGGTTTCTTTTTGTTGATGACATACAACCGACCTTTACGACGAACGATTTTGTCGCCTTTCAGGTCGATTTTTTTGACGCTGGCGCGTACTTTCATGCCGCTTGTCTCCCATTAAATTTTTCATCCTTGAGTCGGAAGGTGATTCTGCCCTTTGTCAGATCATAAGGGGTTAACTCAACCTCGACTCGGTCACCCGGCACTAAACGAATATAGTGTTTGCGCATCTTACCTGATACGTGGGCGATAATCGTGTGGCCGTTCTCAAGTTCGACACGAAACTGAGTATTAGGCAGTGCTTCCACCACCTTTCCCTGCAGTTTGATAACTTCCTTGTTTCCAGCCATACGTATACAAACGTATAGTATACATCAAGCAGTACCCCAAGTAAACCCTATTATTCAAGATAATCTCGCAGCGCGATGTGTATGAGATGATTGTAGCATATTAGAACAAAGAGACAAGAGTTATGAGGCACCTATCACGCGTCATGAAAATCATAGGACAGGTAAAAATATTGATATAAAAACACCCTTGCGGGTGTAATGGTAGTGGCAATGAAGGTGTGATAACACACCAAGTAGAAATACTGCGGGTCTCCCCGCACCAGATGACCGAGGAGGGGTCTTTTGTTAGTCTGACGCTGGGAGCAGTGTTATGCACCCCGCCAGGGCGTTAAGCAGGCACATGGGAAGGGGCAGACAAACATCAGCCCCTTCAGGAGGCTCGACGTTGAGCCTCCCGTTCGGCCGGGGCTTGGACTCCAGACCGGCGACTGGTGGCCTCTGTGACTAAGAGGTCGCCGGGGCGGGGGTCGTCGGTGTTGACGGCCCCTCACCCTGCCAGGCGATGGTCGACCAGCGGGCGGCGGGCATCGGTGAGTACATGTTGCTTCCCTTCTGTCCGCCTGAGGCGGACTTTGTGCAATGTGAACACAAAAAAGTGTTATGACGCCGAGGCGGCGGAGTGTGTCCACCACCTATGGTGGCCAGTGAACAGTAGTATGGGTGTAATAATCATCCCTGTGATTAATCTAAAATCAAAAATCCAATTTCTATCATCTACTCTTTAGTACTGGTCGTACGTGACCATCAACGCCCGTGAATTGATTTGTCGCAGCGTTTCTAGTGCGACAGAAACCACGATGAGCAGACCAGTACCACCAATTGCGAGGTTGGCGGCATTGATTCCTAACTGAGCAAAGACATATTCAAATATAAACGGCAGGACGGAAATCAACCCAAGCGCTAGTGAGCCAAACAGCGTCAGCCGGGTCACAACGCGGGATAAATACTTCTCGGTCTGCAGTCCCGGACGGACATTCTCGATAAACCCTCCCTGCTTTTGCAGGTTTTCGGCGATTTCGTTGCTGTTAAAGACAATACCCGTATAGAAATACGTAAAAGCTACCACAAGCAGGAAGTACGCTACCGGATAGATAAATGTTGTCCAATCAGTGCTGTAGCCAAACTGCCCAGGCTGCGGCGTCTGAAACCACAAGACAAGTTTCTCGCCTATACCAGCCCACTGTGCGTTATGGGTTGAACGCAAAACCTGTCCAATGAAAGCCGGCAATGCCAAAAATGCCACGGCGAAGATGATCGGTATAACACCAGCGGTAATAAGTTTGACCGGCAGGATGCTCTGGACGCCGCCGTAGGCGCTGTTACCATGAACGCGTTTGGCATAGTTAATAGTAATTACCCGCTGTGCTTCGTTGATCTTTACGAGCAAATACAGCACAAGCAGGCCAATCAATAGAATTGCCGCAGTTACATAAAATGCAACACCATTGAGCCAACCAACGGTAAACCAGTTAAAGACATGGAGTGCATCCTCTGGCCTTGACACCGTAAAGAGCGACGTACCGATGGTCGCCAATGTCGTTGGCAGTTGCGAAATAATCCCGGCAAAAATCAGCAAGCTAATACCGTTTCCAACACCCTGCTCCGTAGCAAGCTCCCCCAGCCACATCATAAGCATTGCCCCGGCCGTCATCGCAGTTACAGCTACAATCCAGCCAGTCATCGTCATCTGATCAAGCACGGCGCTATTTCCGGCAAGAATCGATTGCCGAATGATGAATATGAAGGCAATCGACTGCAAAATCGCCAGTGGCAACGTAATAATACGAGTCCATTGGTTAATTTTTCGTCGTCCAGTTTCACCATCTTTGTGAAGCTCCTCAAGACGTGGAATGGCCTTTGTTAGTAGCTGCGTGATGACGCTTGCTGTAATATACGGGCTCAGACCAACCAGCACAATCGAAAGGCTGGCGAGCGCCCCACCACTCATGAGGTTTAGAAAGCCGCCAAACTGGGAGCTTTGCAGGGCATTGTCGATAATGGTGCGAAGCTGGGTCGGTTCTGCCAGTGGAATCGGCACATATGCGAGGAATCGGTATACGATAATAATCCCAAGTATTGTTAACAGTCGTCGTTGCATGTCGCGGGATTTAAGCGACATTAAAATAGTTTTCCAATTCATATTACGATCTATTGTAGCATGGAACGATCAGTTCAAGTGCCAGGATGTGAGAATACTTAATTGCTACGACATCTCGTACGAATCCACCCTATATAACATTCGCCGCAGGAATGCGGCGAATGTTATATGGTAGCTAACGGTCGCTAGGCGGTGCGAGCGTTCTCTTCCTTTTTCTTTCTTCCTTCTACTTTCTTTTCCCGTGTGCTGGCTGGCAATGTTGGTACCGCCACTGCTTCAAACCCGCCACCAGCTTTTTTTAGTGCAGCTTTCACGCTTGCGCTCGCTGATTGAACACGTACCGTTGACTTACCCGCGTAGTCTCCCCGGGCAATAACCTTCACTGTGTGATATGGAGTGCTGACCAGCCCAGCCTCAAAGAGTACTTCGTTTGTCACGACGCTGGCTTTAACGGCGTTCAACTGATCTAGATATACCACCTGAGCCGGAACTCGAAGGCTCTTAAACCCACGAGCTTTTGGCGTACGTCGTACAATCGTTCCCTGACCACCCATAAACATAGCGGTATGTTTGCTGCCGGTACGGGCGCCCTGGCCTTTCGTGCCGCGTCCTGCTGTCTTACCCTGGCCTGCGGCGATGCCACGTCCAACGCGTTTGCGAGTTTTGCTCGCGGGAGCTTGAAGTTCATTGTACTTCATTATTTCGTCTCCTTTGCGGTCACTTTGGATTTCTTGGCCGCGTCCATCGAGGCCTTGACTGTGCGCGGTGCTTTCGCTCCGTGCTCCCACTGATCTTTTGGTACGAGGCTACGAAGCGCTTCGATTGTGGCATAGGCAACATTGACTTTGTTGCTACTACCAAGTGATTTACTGAGTAGGTTGGTAATACCAGTCACGCCGATTATGTTACGAACAACACCGCCGGCGATAACACCGGTACCGGGAGCTGCAGGCTTAAGCAAGACTCGAGCGCCGCTGACTTTGACTTCAACGTCGTGAGGGATCGTAGTCTTGTGCACTGGAATCTCTATCATGTGTTTTTTGGCAACATCGGTAGCCTTTTGGACAGCAACCTGGACATCTGCGCCTTTGCTGACACCGACACCAACCTTGTTTTTGCGGTCACCGACCACAACAAGCGCCTTGAACCGGAAACGGCGGCCACCGCTCACAACACGTGCCACACGGTCGATACTAATCACAACTTCTTCGAATTGCTTTTCTTCGCGAGGGTTTGCACCGGAATTCATCCGGTCGTTGCGACGTCCTGAACCACGGCCACCACGCTGCGGTCTGTTTTGGTTCTGCTGATTTGTAGCTTCTGGCATGTTAAAACTCCAATCCTTCTTTGCGCGCAGCATCGGCGAGTGCTTTTAAGCGTCCGGCGTATTGCCGTCCATTTCGATCAAACACGACCTGTTTTACATTTTTCTTTAGAGCTTTTTTCGCAATATCGGCACCAACAAGAGCTGATTTATTCGTCATAGAACCCTTGGCTGATTTGCTACCGACTGAACTGGCTGCGGCAATTGTGTGTTGCTTTACGTCATCAATAAGTTGCGCAGACACGTGCAAATTACTAATTGTGACCGTCAAACGAGGACGGGCTTCTGTACCGCTAATCTTGGCACGAACACGATTTTTACGAAGCGTATGGCCAAGATGTTTATCTGCAAGATTCATACTTATTTACCTGTCTTTCCCGCTTTGCGTAGAATTGTCTCGTCAGCGTATTTAATACCTTTGCCCTTATACGGTTCGGGTTTCTTAAGTCCCCGAATTTCAGCAGCAACTTGACCAACCTGTTGTTTGTTGATACCGCTGACAGTAATCTCCATTTTGTTAGTGGAAATCTGCACGCCTTCCGGTGCGTGATATTTCACCGGGTGACTGAATCCCAGACTCATTTCGAGGTCACTCCCGCTCATACCGACACGGAAACCGACGCCGTTTACTTCGAGTTTTTTCTCGAAGCCTTTCGTGACACCTGTCACCATGTTATTGATTAGCGCTCGCATCAGACCGTGCTGGGCACGAGCTTCGCGTGATTGATCTTTAGGATGAACACTCAGACTGCCGTCGTCGACTTTCACATCAACTGCTGGCGTAATAAACTGCGTCAACTCGCCTTTCGGGCCTTTGACGACAACGTCGCCAGAGTCAACCGTGATTGTCACACCTGACGGAATCTGGATTGGTAGTTTTCCGATTCGACTCATTGTTTTGGTTAGAGTCATGAGCCATGAGCCATGAGCCATGAGGTATAGTTCCTCTTGTCTCTTATCTCTTGTCTCTTGCCTCTATCTCCTTCCTTATTAATATACCTTACAAATTAACTCACCACCGAGGCGTTGTTTGCGGGCTTCGACATCTGTCAGGATGCCCTTGCTCGTACTTATCAGCATGATGCCGCGGCCAGATTTCACAAACGGGATTTCTTTGGCGCTGCTATAGACGCGTCGTCCTGGCGTACTGACACGCGTGATTTCGGTAATGCTTGGGTTGGTACCTGCTTCGTTGATGGTAATCACAACAGTATCTCGAGGTGATGCCTTTTCTGTGGTAACATCAGCCAAGTAGCCAGACTTTTTGAGTTGCATCGCAACTGCAAGTTTCGTTTTGCTCATCGGCATACGAACTTCGTTTTTTCCAGCGGCAATTGCATTGCGGATACGGGTGAGCATATCGGCGATAGGGTCAGTGGATTGTAGTGACATATTACCAACTCGCTTTCGTTACACCAGGGATTTCTCCCTTGCTTGCTCGTTCACGGAACTCAATACGGCTCAGGCCGAACCGTCGCATATAGGCATGCGGACGGCCAGTTGTTGAACAACGGTTTTTCCACCGTGTCGGGCTGGCGTTACGTGGTAACTTTGCCAAGCCCTCCTGGTCACCGGCGGCACGAAGCTCAGCTCGTTTGTCGGCAAACTTCGTAATCATCTTTTGGCGCTTCTTATCCCTGGCGATCATAGATTTCTTTGCCATTACTGCTTTACTCCTTTCTCTGTTGTCTTCTCAAACGGCATCCCGAATTTCTCGAGAAGTGCGCGGCTATGTACGGCCGAGCCAGGCTGGATGACAAATGTTATCTGCAGGCCATGTACGATCTGTGAATCTTCATAGCTAAGCTCAGGAAAGACTGATTGTTCGACAAGACCAAGGTTGTAGTTGCCCTTGCGGTCGAACCCTTTGGCGCCGACGCCGTGAAAATCGCGAATGCGTGGCATTGTGACATTAACGAGCCGGTCCAAAAACTCATACATTCGTGCGCCGCGTAGCGTCACACTGACACCAACACGGTTCATACCGGCCCGAATTTTAAACGTGGCAATTGATTTTTTGGCCATGCGGTCAACTGGCTGTTGGCCAGTGATTTTACGAAGTGTATTGGTAACGATCTCATGATGTCGCTTGTCATCTTTTGCTTTACCGATGCCGACGCTGACAACGATTTTGTGCAGCTTGGGCACCTGGTGTACGTTATCGAGTTTTAACTCTTTCTGCAATTCTTTGACCAACGTATCCTGATAGAGCGTTTTGAGACGCGGAGATGAGGACACAGCAACTATTGGTTTCTTTTCTGCCATATTAGACCTCCTTTCCTGTCTTTTTAGCAATACGGGTTTTCTTGCCTGATGTATCAAGCTTGTAGCCAAGACGGCTAGTTGATAGTTTCTTTTCGTCGGTGACGAGAGCGACTTTGCCGGCCGATAGCCCGACATGGACTTCTTTGGTACCACCACGGGGATTAAGTTGGCTTGGCTTGACTTTGCGTTTCACGACGCCGATACCGTCGATAAATACCATCTGGTCTTTCGTGCTTGTGCGGACAATCTTGCCCGTCTTGCCTTTATGACTTCCCGCAATAACCTTAACCATATCACCCTTGTGTAATCGCAGCTTGCCTGTCTTGATTCTTGGCTCTTGGCTCTTGATTCTGCTCATAATACCTCCGGCGCTAGGCTGATGATCTTGCTATAGCCCATTTCACGAAGTTCGCGAGGGATTGGGCCGAATACGCGGGTTGCACGAGGGTTTTTGTCATCAGCAATGATAACCGCAGCATTTTCGTCAAAACAAATCGTGCTGCCGTCACGGCGTTTGATCTTGTCAGTCGTACGTACCACTACGGCTTTGACGACGCTTTTACGTTTGACATTTCCTGTCGGATTGGCTTCTTTGACGCTGGCGACAATGATGTCGCCGACTCGGGCGTACCGCCGCCTAGTCCCGCCGAGGACGCGAATACAGAGAATGCTTTTAGCGCCGCTGTTATCAGCAACCTTAAGGCGTGATTCTTGTTGGATCATGAGTCGCCCCCTTCAACTGATTCTTCCTGCTCTTTCTTGGCGGCAGCGGCTGGTGCAAGGACTTCTTCCTCTTCTTTCAGTTCAAGACTGGTGTGGCCAGTTTCGATCACGCGCTCAAGCTTCCAGTGCTTGTTCTTGCTAAACGGCCGTGATTCGGATACTTCCACACGATCGCCTTTTTTGGCTTCGTTCTTTTCGTCGTGAGCGGTATATTTGCGGCTGACAGTGTACTGCTTGCCGTAAATAGGATGCGTTTCGCGGCTCGTCACGCTAATGACAATTGTTTTGTCCTGGACGTCCGATGTAACGGTACCGATAATTTTCTTAGGCATTGTTTGCCTCCTTCTTAGCTGCTTGCATCGCCGTGAGGGTACGAGCGATTTCTCGGCGATTATTTCGAATAACGCGAGGATTTGGCAGCTCGTTGGCAGCGTGGCTACGGCGAGCCTCAGTCAAATCTTTGCGTAGCTCAGCCAATGTGTCCTGTAGGTTAGCTGCCGGCGTACTCTTAGGTACTAATTTCTTTGTAGCCATATTAGAACTCCTCCTTGGCAACGAAGCGTGTCTTAACTGGTAGCTTGTGACCAGCAAGGCGCATTGCCTCACGCGCGGTCTCTTCCGATACACCCTTCATCTCAAAGAGCACCGTACCGGTTTTGACCTTCGCAACAAAAAACTCAGGGTTACCTTTGCCGGAGCCCATTTTGACATCCTGCGGCTTGCGAGTAACGGGAGTGTGCGGGAAAATGCGGATCCAAATCTTACCACCACGCTTAATATAGCGAGTCATCGCTTGGCGAGCGGATTCGATTTGACGGCTGGTAATACGTTCATTAGTAAGGCTCTGTAGGCCATAATCACCAAATGCGATGTAGTGTCCGGCAGTAGCGACACCGTCGTTTTTACCATTGCGGACTTTGCGGGACTTGGTTTTTTTCGGTAGAA